>NZ_JADQAH010000001.1:85806-245504 GCF_022129225.1 Psychrobacter sp. Ps7
GTTCAGGCTCAACAACGAGTTCAGGCTCAACAACGAGTTCAGGCTCAACAACGAGTTCAGGCTCAACAACGGGTTCAGGGTTAGTAACTAATACATCATGATTTTGCTCAGAATTTTGAGCCAAACTTGGCTCAATATTGTCATAGGTCTCGACTTGCAAATCATCATTATCTCGTGCTTGATAATCAACGCCATAAGACTGTAATGGCGGTGCAGAAGCCGAGTGGCTATTTGATAACTGTGTAGAACGTGTAGATGTTCCATCTTCTATAGCTGGCATTTCAGATGATACAGAGCCAGCATAAGTATGATTTAATATCTCATCGACTGGCAACGGACGAAATGCTAGCAGACGTAAAATGCACATTTCCAGCGCTTGCATTGGTGTGCTCGCAAGCTTAATACCTTCACGTGCTTGCACGACAATCTCATAATACAGTTGCAGAACGTCTGGACTCATATGCTGCGCAAGCGTGTTAATATCTTGCGCCTGTGCCTCATTCACATTTAATGCCACTTCAGGCAACAGCTGAGTCAACGCTAATTGATGCAGTAATTCAGTAAGACCATCAAACATACTCGTCGCATCAACCATTTGCGCGCGCATTTGTTCTATGTGAGCCGCGACAGCAGATTTGTCATGGTTATAGATATCAGTAATTAAACTGACCAGATCAGCCGCATCAATTAAACCAAGCATGGCGTTTACAGTGACATCATCGAGCGCACCTTGACCAAAAGCAATGGCCTGATCGGTCAATGACAACGCATCACGTACCGAGCCTTTGGCGGCACTGGCCAATTGCCAGAGCGCAGGCTGCGTATAACCTACCTGCTCTTGGGTAAGAACATTTGCCAAATGCTCGCTGAGTAACGTTTGCGGTAGCGGACGTAGTACAAACTGCAAACAACGCGAAATAATGGTAATCGGCAACTTTTGCGGATCAGTCGTGGCAAGTAAGAATTTTACATGCTCAGGGGGTTCTTCCAAAGTTTTAAGAAGCGCATTAAAACTGTGTGTGGACAACATATGTACTTCATCAATCAGGTATACTTTATAACGCCCCTGACTTGGCGCATACGGTACATTATCCAGCAACTCACGTGTGTCTTCTACTTTGGTACGGGATGCCGCATCAATCTCGATAAGATCGATAAATCGCCCTTGATCGATTGCCACGCAGTTATCACACACACCGCAAGGGGTACTAGTGATACCCGTATCGCAGTTCAAACATTTAGATAGGATACGCGCAATCGTGGTCTTACCCACACCGCGTGTGCCCGTAAAGAGGTAAGCATGATGCAAACGGTTATAATCAATCGCATTAATCAATGCTTGAGAAACATGCGTTTGCCCAATCAACTCGTGAAAGTTTTTGGGACGGTATTTGCGCGCTAAAACTTGATATTGCTGCGTCATAATAAATGCCAATGTGAATAATACAAATATAGATGGAGTGTCAAACCAGTAAGCTATATTAGGTTTAGATTATAACTGCGCTTGAAGTTGTGCTAAACGTTCATATAAGCGCTGAGTATTGGCGTCAATCACTGAGCCTTTTTGATAAAAGGCATCCAAATGCACCTCTGTATTGACGCTATCATCACAAGGTCTAAACTCTACGCCAATCAAAAACAAATCATCCATCACTGGATCCTGCATTTGAGCATTGAGCTCCAACAACAAATCTTGTTGAGACGTGCGAACCTTATCAGCACTCAGCGAACTATTATCATCTTGCGCATAGAAAACCATCAGATAATGGCGTCCAAACACGTGATAAGAGTGCTCATGACAAACATAGCCATTCCAGCGAGAGTCTTGATCCATCGTTTTGTAGGCTAAGATTTTTTCAACCAAACAAGCGTAAGTGTACATTGACTCATCGACCAAAATATCGACTGGCTCTTTTGGTAGGGGTTGACCTGCCTCATAATAATTTTTGATCAAACTATTAAACAGCTTGTACCACATCCGAGTATTTTTCTGAATCTCAGCCATGAGTGCTTTGGCAAAGACTGCCTGATCTGGTTCTGTAGCTTTGAGCAAGCGTTGCTCAATCTGATCGATCAACTGATTATCAATCAATTGCTCTTGCACCCTAATCGCTCTTTGATGAAAGTCAGGCGACTGTAAAAACTGGGTAAGTAATGTCGATTCGTCTTGGAATGACTCAAACCCTGTCAGCTGGCTGCGATGAAAGTCTAAAAATGCGGACAAATCGCTTGGCGTAACCAATTGGCTGATGATATCGACAAAGTTTTGATGGCTAAATACCTGTAAGACACTCTGCTCATCATCCAGATCTAAAACACAGTCTTCAGCAAAAAACTGACTACCATATTCATAATCAACCGTATGCGAGGATGCTTGTGGTTTATTATCTTGATGCATGACAGACAGTGACGTCAAACCAATGAAATAAACATCCTTACCAGCTGTCGAGGTATTACTTTCTGCCATCGACTTATCGTTTTTTAGATAAAGCTGAGCGTGACGCTTAATTAGTTGGTTGACGACTTCTTTTCTCCACTCACGAACTTGAGCGCTGTCTACTTTTTGCCTACTCGCTCGCATCACTACATCATTGACGATCAAATAAATGATAGCGCTAGAAAACTCAAAAACAAAATCATAACCTTGAAACTGCTTAGGATTGGTTGTTTTATCTGCTGGTAACTCATACAAAGATAAGAAACTTTGTTGAATCATTTGTTGCCAAAGTGAGGGTGACGCGTGCTGAGTATCCATGATATCCCTATAAATGAGGTCTCATAAAGAATCTGGGACCATTCCATTGAAAGCAAAAGAGCTTTCTTATGTTCAGTTTAGTCCCAGCATGGATTTATGGCAAGTAAACCAGTTCTAGCTTTCTAATTTGCGACGCATATGCGGAAATAAAATCACATCACGAATACTGGCAGAATCGGTAAACAACATCACTAAACGGTCAATGCCGATACCTTCGCCTGCGGTTGGTGGTAAGCCATAAGACAGCGCTTCGATGTATTCTTCATCAAAATGCATCGCTTCATCATCACCAGCGTCTTTTTCAGCGACTTGTCCACGGAAGCGTTCTGCCTGATCAGCAGGATCATTAAGCTCGCTAAAGCCATTGGCCAGTTCACGACCACCAATGAATAGCTCAAAACGATCGGTGATTTCAGGATTGTCATCACTACGGCGTGCCAGTGGTGACGTTTCCGCTGGATATTCAGTGATGAACGTTGGCTGACGCAATTGATGTTCAGCGGTTTCTTCAAAGATAATGGTCTGTAGTTTGCCCACACCAAACACCTCTTTCACTTGCTGTTTAAGCGTTGTCGAGGCGTACTCTGCCAGATATTCACGGTCATTGATACGTGCCATATCGAAGTTTTCAGCATATTTTGCAATTGCATCAGACATAGATAAACGTATAAATGGCGCTTTTAGACTGATGGCTTCTTCTTGATAAGTAATCTCAGTCGTGCCCAAAATATCCATCGCCAATTCATTAAATAAGCGTTCGGTCAAATCCATCAAGTCATGATAATCAGCATACGCTTGATAAAATTCAATCATGGTAAATTCAGGATTATGGCGAGTTGATACACCTTCGTTACGGAAGCTGCGGTTAATCTCGAACACTCTTTCAAAACCACCAACGACTAAGCGCTTCAAGTAAAGCTCAGGCGCGATACGCAGATATAAAGGCATATCTAGAGCGTTATGATGCGTCACAAACGGACGCGCCACCGCACCACCTGGGATAGGATGCATCATCGGCGTCTCAACTTCCATGAAACGCTCATTTAACATAAACTTGCGAATGCCGCTAATGACTTGACTGCGAATCATAAAGGTATCACGAGTCGTCTCATTGGTCATCAAATCAAGATGACGATTACGATAGCGAGCTTCGACATCAGCTAAACCATGGAACTTGTTTGGCATTGGACGTAACGCTTTAGTCAATAACTGAAACTCTTCGATATGCACATATAAATCGCCCTTGCCTGAGCGACCGATATAGCCTGATACGCCAACAATATCACCCAAATCTAATGATTTAATGGTCGCTAACGTCTCTGGATCCAACTCTTTGCGTGCAACATATAACTGAATGCGACCCGTCATGTCTTGAATAACAATAAAGGCACCACGGTTCAGCATGACGCGACCTGCCACGTTGACCTGTGTTTTTTCGCCATTCGCCGCTTTTTCTTCAATTTCTTGTTTTGAGATGCCGTCAAAGGCTGTTTGCAAATCTTGCGCATAATCGGTGCGTTTGAACGTATTTGGATAAGGCTGCTTGCCTGAAGCAGTGATATCGTCTAGCTTAGCTTGCAGCTGAGCAATTAGCTCGTTAGCGTCTTCTGGGGCTTGCTCTTGATTCTGATTGTTGTGCTTTGACATAACACTCTCAATATTATTAGGTAATTAAATGGAATAAACGAAAACTGCAAAATTAAATCTATACTTATTATCATAGTCGATAGCCGTAAAAAAACAGCTATAAACAAACAGACACTGTCATCTAGACAGTGTCACGCTTTTACGAATTAATGGAATCACGACCAGCTATTGAGCCTCTAGTCATTAATATCCTGATGGTTACTAATCACCACCGCCGATACTGGCCATCAAATCAGCCTGATGCTCACGCAACAGTGCATCAAGAATCTCATCCAAGTCGCCTTCCATGATGGCATCAAGCTTGTATAACGTCAGGTTAATACGGTGATCAGTCATGCGACCTTGTGGGAAATTATAAGTGCGAATGCGTTCTGAGCGATCGCCACTACCGACCAAATCACGACGGATGGTGTCTGCGGCATCAACTTGAGCCTGTACTTTGACTTGCTGAATCTTTGAAATCAGCATTTTCATCGCTTGCGCACGGTTTTTGTGCTGGCTACGCTCTTGTTGACACTCTACCACGGTACCCGTTGGAATGTGGGTCAAACGTACGGCTGAGTCAGTGGTGTTAACGTGCTGACCACCCGCACCGCTTGAACGGAAAGTGTCAAAGCGGATATCGGCTGGGTTCAGATCCACTGTATCATCAATCTCAACCTCAGGCATCACCGCCACGGTACAAGCTGAGGTATGCACGCGACCTTGGCTTTCGGTTTCAGGCACACGCTGCACACGGTGTACGCCAGATTCAAACTTTAAGCGACCATACACGCTGTTGCCTGATACGCGAGTGATGATTTCTTTATAACCGCCATGCTCGCCTTCACTTGCCGACAATACTTCCACTGTCCAGCCTTGTGTCTGCGCGTATTTTTGGTACATTCGGAACAAGTCACCAGAGAAAATCGCGGCTTCATCACCACCTGTACCCGCACGAATTTCCAAGAAAGCAGGCACTTTATCATTCGGATCTTTTGGTAGCATCATGACATTGAGCGCCTCTTCCATCTCTACGATGGTCTCGCGGGCGTTATCAATCTCATCGATCATCATCTCTTTCATGTCAGGATCTGATGCATCAGCCAGCATAGCCTCTGCATCAGCCTGATCCGTTTCTGCACGCACATAGTTCTGCCATAAAGTGGTGATATCCATCAAGTCGCTGTGCTCGACAGACAATTCACGGAATTTATTATTATCGCTGATGATACTAGGATCTGATAATAAGGCGGTGACCTCTTCATAACGGTCTACCATCTGGTCTAAACGCAGGCGTAAGGATTCTTTCATAAAAGGACTTTTAATTGGATGAGAGGAATAAGACCGTGATTATAGCAAATTTTTCGGGGTAAATTAAAACCTCTAAGCATTCTTGTCGATATTCTAAGCATTCTTCCCGTTATATTCTCAAATAGCGCCTCATTCTTGAATAATATATTGCTTAAATAATGTGATTAAATGCTCATAACAAAAATAACAGACAAAAAAAATAGCTAAGGTTGCTCTTAGCTATTTTTTATTAGTAACAGATTTTACTTTAAAAATTAAACCTTACTCACCAACACTGAACCGATAGAGTAACCAGCACCAAATGAACAGATAACACCCAAATCACCTGATGCCAGCTCATCTTTATAGCGATGGAAAACAATCATCGGACTGGCTGAACTGGTGTTAGCAAATTCAGCAATGACACTTGGCACAATCGCTTTATCTGCTTCTTTACCGATGACCGTACGTAGGATTAAATCCAACATATTGGCGTTGGCTTGGTGCAGCCACATCATTTTAACGTCAGACGTTGCGATATCGTTTTCTTGCAAATGCTCAGTGATGACCTCTGAAACCTTTGGACAGACTTCACGGAACACTTTTCGACCATTTTGTAAGAATAGCTTGTCGGTAACAGGCTCTTTAATGTCTGGATACATCTCAGTCTGTGCCGCTAAGAACTCTGAGCGATCCATAAAGCCGTATTCGTTTTTGATATTGGTCGAAAACTGGGTGAATAGCTTAGAGTTAAGAATCTCATAACCTTTTGGCGTGTCTAGCTCTTCGACGATAGATGCTGTTGCGACATCACCAAAGATAAAGTGGCTGTCACGGTTACGCCAGTTTAGATGCGCTGAGGTAATCTCAACGTTGACCACAGCGATGCGCTTAGCCAGACCAGAAACGATAGAACCGTGTGCTTGCGACAGACCAAAAGTCGCGGCGCTACAAGCAACGTTCATATCATAAGCAAAACCACCAATCATACCAATTGCATTTTGAATCTCGATAGCGACTGCAGGATAAGTACGCTGAAAGTTTGAACAGGCAAGAATGATACCATCTAGGTCATTCGCCTCAAGACCTGCATCTGCTAGCGCGTCTTTCAAAGCCGCAGTACCCATTTCTGCCATGATAGACAGCTCTTCACCTAAATGACGATAAGGAATCACTGGTGCCATGATTTCAGGATCTAAAATACCATCCTTTTCCATCACATAACGTGATTTGATACCAGATACTTTTTCGATAAAGGCTGCTGAAGAAGGCTCTAGGGCAGTCAAAGTTCCTGCTGCTATCTCGTCAGCATGCTTTGCATTATAATTCTCAACATACTTATTAAATGAATCTACTAGCTCTTCATTACTGATGCTATAAGGCGGAATATACAGGCCAGTGCCTGTGATACAAGTCGTCATGATAAGCTTCCTTGTCTACTACTATAGGGCTTGGGATAAGCATAAAAGTGGAAAAATAACAGTCGTTTGATTTCAGTGAATAACTGTAAACTTAAAATCAGAGCCTTTATTATGCCTGAATATAATTATTTTTCTAATACTTTGTTACAAATAATCTGTTTGTTGCGAAAAATAAGTAAAGTCCTGACTTCATTTTGGAGCAGCTACGCTATAATTGGCGCACTTTGCTAGCGACACGTTTACAGTTCGAGCGCATAAAACTGCGAGACATAAACCCGCTCATATTTGGGAATACTCATGGTAGAAATTTTTAACTGGTTATTTGGACAATACGCTGACTATCCCACTGTCTTTATTTCTCTGGAATTGATTGCTGTCATATTTGGGGTAGCAAGTGTCTTACTCGCCAGCAGAACCAATATTTTGGTATTTCCGATAGGTCTCGTCAGCACCGCTATATTTGTCTATCTGTTGTGGAAATGGCAGTTATTTGGCGATATGTTTATCAATGCCTATTATACGGTGATGAGTCTCTATGGCTGGATCAATTGGACACAGAGTAAGAAAAACACAGCCATAAAAAAACAGCAAGATTATATCAACCCTACTGGTCAGCAGCAAAATGAGTCGTTAGCAAGGACTAACGCCCAGAATGCTATTCAAGTAGAACATCTCGATAAAAAAGATGTGCCAATACTCGCCTTACTAGCCTCGGCAACTATTGCCTTTGTCGCGTTGGTGTATTACTTCAGACCAGTCATCAATAATAACTTTAGCTTTGATGGCGCGGTATTAGGTTTGCATTTATTTACGTGGGTCGATTACACCGATATGCTGACCACCGCGCTGTTTTTGATGGCGATGTGGCTGATGGCGCGGCGCAAAATTGAGCATTGGATACTCTGGATAATCGCCGATGCTATTTCAGTCCCGCTATACTTTTATAAAGGTCTCACTTTTACTGCGCTACAATACGTAGTCTTCACTCTTATCGCAATTTGGGCTTACTATGAATGGCAACGACGTTACCGCTTGCAACCTAAAGCAGCATACGCCTAAATCGGTCATCAATGTCGCTATCCTAGGGGCAGAGAGCACTGGTAAGACCACGCTATGTCGCGACTTGGCAGCGCATTTTGGCTGCCCTTGGGTGCCAGAATACATGCGCACCTATCTACAAGCGAAATGGGATAAGGAACACTTAACTTGCACTTGGGAGGATTTACTCCCTATTGCACAAGGTCAAATTGAGTTAGAAAATAAGCTCGCCGCACAAGCCGCGCAAAATTCCGATAGCAGCTACTTGTTTTGTGACACCAGTTTATTTGAGCTAATGGTTTATTCTAATTGGTATTATGGTGATTGCCCTGATGCACTTACCCAAGCGGCGTTAACACATCATTATGACTTGATTTTATTAACCGAAGTTGATATTCCGTGGGTCGCCGATGATTTGCGTGATAGCCCCCATCAACGTGATGAAATCAGTGCTTATTTTGAAAGTCAGCTGACCCGTCACCAAAAGCCCTTTCATCGCATAGGTGGTGATAGAGATGAGCGGGTACAACAAGTGCTCGAATGGCTTTCTTAAATCCATCTATACCACGTTATCAGTAAATGACCTACAACCTTACCTTTAAGAGCATTAAGAGATGTCCATGCTAAAAAACATTGAACGATACCTAGAAAAAACCATCTTTAACAGCCGCTGGATATTAGCGCCTTTTTATTTAGGGCTGGTCTTAGGGATTGTTTTATTATTTATAAAATTCATTCAAAAAACAGCCATGATGTTCAATACTGTATTTAGCGCTTCTGTATCAGATGTAATCGTTAATATATTAGTGTTGGTCGACCTCTCTTTAGTAGCCAGTTTATTATTAATCATCATATTTAGTGGCTATGAAATATTTGTCTCAAAAATTGATACTGGTGATCACGTTGATCGACCTAGTTGGATGGGCAAAGTAGATTTTTCTGGTCTAAAACTAAAAGTCATCGGTGCCATCGTCGCTATTTCTGCGATTGATCTATTAAAGTCATTTATGGATATTCCTAATGAATTGAGTGAGGGTGAAGCGGACAAACTCATGTGGAAAGTCATCATTCATATGACTTTTGTGTTGTCTGGTTTATTATTTGCTATTATGGATAAAGTGGTTGGTGATACTAAAAAACACTGATGCCAGAAGATACTGATATCAGAAAATACTAAGGCTTATTTTTCCACATACTCTCCATCGTTCTTACATATTTTTTCTTCATCTCTCCTCTATGATCTTCTTTGAACCTATTGACTGTTATATGTACAGTTTTGGACTAAAGATTCATATGAGGAGCTTTCATGCAAAAAACACTATTGACGAAATTGTCCATCATCGCTGGGCTTTGTATTATTTTTGCCATCGGTCTCGGTATGATTGGCTCGGTCATCTACGAACGACAAAATTATGCCGCGTCGGTGGTCAAAGAAATTGCCCAGCAGCACGTCAATCCGCAAGAAGTCATCACCCCATTTATTATCATCCCTACCACGATTACGCCTGAATGTCAGATTACAGCACCTGAAACAACCAATAAATGTGCACCATCCTATTTAAAAAATGAAATTGTCTTTGCCAGTCAGACCCAAGCTCTACAAGATCTTGAAGTCAGCACTGATACCTACAAACGTGGCATCTATCATGCGACCAGTTATGATGGTGCGTTGACATTTGACCAACGCTATACATTTGATCAAGCCATCAGCAGCTTATATGACACTACGAGCAAAACTAGTGACGCACAAGGCTCCATCAACACACCCACCAATAAAAATAACACCCAGCCCGAAAAAACCATTATCCACTGGAATGCAGCAAAATTGATTATTCCAGTATCAGATCTGCGCGGCGTTGCGACGCTACCAACGGTAACCATTGATAAAAAACCGATAAAAGCGACCTACCCTCAGACAGCGCTGCTGAAAAACCTGACCTATGTAGAAGTAGCTATTCCGCAAGATATATTACAGCGTTCAGTAAAAAATATAACGAGCCAGCAGAATGGCAATAACGCTCTTGCTACGAACGATGCTAGCGAGTCATTGACCACTACAGAAATCGTCACTGATTTACCGTTAGCTGGTATTAGCAATGTAAACACTGTACCGACGGGACAAAACTTTAACTTAACGATGCGCAGTAATTGGCATGCGCCAAACTTTATTGGTAAGGCGCTCCCCAATGCCAAAAAACTTACCGCTAAAGGTTTTGAAGCCAGTTGGCAAAATCAGTATTTAACAATAGCCAACAATCAAGATTTGTCGCAATGTGTCAGCATCGCTAACAACCGATGTGTCGTCACCAGTCAAGCCACTCTTGATAACAACAGCCAGTCAATGGCTTCTGGTGATGCGCTTATGGCAATGGAAGGCGCTGCTACAGCAGAAGCTACTGACATACCTGATAGCTATCGAAACGTGCGCCTGAACAGCTTTGGTGTGAGTTTTGCTGAGCCTAATGATGTGTATTTACGAACTGAACGAACGATGAAATATGCCTTATTATTAATCTTAGTATCATTCGGCACTTTCTTCTTATTTGAAGTGATCAAATCCAGCCGTATTCACCCTATTCAATATCTGTTGGTCGGTTGCGCGCTGTTTGTGTTTTATGTCTTACTATTACCACTTGCTGAGCAAATTGTCTTTTGGAAAGCGTATGCCATTGCTGCCAGCGCCTGTGTTGGACTCATTGGTTGGTATACTTATTATGTACTGGGCGGCGTCAAGCGAGCGGCGATTTTTACTGTCACATTGGCAGGATTGTATGCGGCGTTTTTCGGTATATTAACCACCGAAGATATGAATTTATTGCTTGGTGCTGTCTTCTGTTTTGTGCTACTCGCTTGCGTGATGGTCATGACCCGTAAAATTGATTGGTATAAAATTGCCTAATTCAGATAGGGCATGTCAAAAGCGTTTAGTCTAGGGCTGTCTTACGTTGGTAGAATTGGCTATTATTAAGCCTGCCAACATAAGACAGCTCGATCTACTAATAGATAATTTAATATAGCTATCATCTCATTTATTATTATCTAACGATCTCACTATTCAAGGCCTTCGCCCAGTCTCGACATCCATTCTCACAGCGTTCACAGAGCTGATTGGGGTCAGATATATGATCGACATAGCCGCAATGCATACATGCGTAATATGTTTCTGACTCTATCTCTTCGACAGGTTGATACTGCTTAGGGAAAAGCGGCATACCATAGCCAGTGTTTTCAGGCGGATATAACAATATACTAAAATTACCGTCTGTCTCTAGCAAGCCTGTACGCACTTGACCTAAATGCTCAACCCCTTGTTGGCGCATTTCAGTAAAAAACTCATCATGAGACATTTTACCCTTTTTAATCTTATCGAGTACTAGCATCCCGTCTTCTACAATATAGAGCGATTTCCCTTCTAACAGATCTTCAAAAGGTTGGAATTCCATCATGATCCACGTGCACAATCGATAAAGCAGGATAACGGCGCTCATGACCAGCACCGCCTGAATAATCGGCAAATCCTCGTTAAACATAGGGTCACCTGCGATAGAACCCAATGATAAAATAATGGTCAACTCAAAGATTGACAGCTGACGGACGCCGCGTTTGCCCGTCAAACGCAAAAACGAGATAATTAGCACAAACATGACGCTGACACGCACCAATATCTCAAGCGCAAATGCCCAAGTGGTGTCATGAATAAAAATACTTGCCCAATCCATATTACTTTTTCCTATCTATTGTTTTTATTTGATTTATGACGATTAACTTCAGCAATCGTTCTGAATATGCGCTTGACCTGCCACCACCCTTGCAGTCGGTCTTTATTGTTAATTCAACTATCATCAGTCCAATTTAAAAAACACTTTCGCCTGCGAGTGCAATAAAATATGGTCTGTTGTGAGAAACCTCTCAATTGGCAACTAGCAGCTAGCAACTCAGTTTTCACACTTCAGCCATTATTTTTGCTGGTAAAAAACGGCGTTAACAACATCCCTAAAAATCAGATTTGCCTATTTTATTTAAAAACCAACTTCTTTATTGTAGGAATTATTTTTGAAAGCCACCTTGTACACCGTTATTGCATTAATCGCCTTTGCTGCAAACTCTCTCTTTTGCCGTATGGCGTTAGCAGAGGGTCATATAGATGCTTGGAGCTTTACCATTCTGCGCCTGCTGAGCGCTGCTGTCTGCCTAGGTATTATCATGACCATTCATGCTTATCGGTTACGACAGCATGTGCGAGAGCCTGACAGCATTGCTCACGCTGCTATTTTAAACGACAAAGGTAGCTGGTTAAGTAGCCTGAGCTTAGTGATTTATGCGCTATGCTTTTCGATTGCTTATGTAGAGTTGGATACTGGTACAGGAGCGCTGATTCTATTTTCAGCGGTTCAGCTGACGATGATTGGTTGGGGCATCTATAAAAAAGAGCAATTGAGCGGCTTACAATGGCTGGCATTTATCGTAGCGGTATCAGGGTTTGTCTATTTGATGCTACCGTCAGCAGCGGTGCCTTCGTTACTGGCGGCGGTGCTTATGGCAATCAGTGGTGCTGCTTGGGGCATATATAGCATACGCGGCAAATCATGCGTGTCACCGCTGCGAGCCACAGGTTTTAATTTCATTCGGAGTCTGATAGCAGCGCCCATACTGTTAGTGATAGGCATGACTTATCTAGAAAATATAGGCTTGGAAAACATCAATTTAGGTGATATTACTATAAAAGGAGTACTTTTGGCCTTTGCGTCAGGAGCGATCGCATCCGGTATAGGCTATAGCATCTGGTATATGGCCATGCCTTTGTTAAAAAACACCCAAGCAGCAGTTGTACAACTGTGTGTACCTATACTGGCTGCGATATTAGGCGTGGTGTTTTTATCTGAGCAATTGACCTTGCCATTCGTTATAGCAAGCTCAGTTATCTTGGGTGCAGTATTGGTATTTATTTTAAATAGAGAAAAAGCCCCTACGTGAAATATTCTCATTCGTTATTTAAAATAAATAGGCTAATAGAGGCTTAGTCATAAAAAAGACAGATAAGATTACTACCATAGCTCTCAAACACAACATGAAGTTACATTCTCTACGGTATCATGTTGCTTGAAGTAACAACCTACTTTTACCGATACTTTTGAGGCATATTATGAAAAAATTATTAGCCGTAGCACCTTTTGCTCTATTATTGTCTGCCTGCGCCACTAATGCACCAACCACTACAACCCCAGAGACCAATACTCAGCCAGTAGTCCAATCATTCACTTGTGAGGACAACGGTCAACTTACTGCTGCCTACACTGCCAATGGTCAGACTGCTAACCTAAACGTGACCTTGCCTGAAGTTGGCTTGACCAATGCAAAAATCACTATGGAGCAAGCGGTATCAGGTTCTGGCGCTCGTTATGTCAATAATGTTAACCCTAAAACCACTTACGATTGGCACACCAAAGCGGATTACGGCATCATGACCATCAAATCAGATAATGGTCAACAATACCAAGTGAACTGCCAACTATAATAACCCTAGAAACAAGCGTAAATAATACGTGGTGGTTATTTGAATAAAACCCATGTTTTTATTCACACCTATTGAAAACGAAAGAGCCAGTAGTCAAACTACTGGCTCTTTTTTATGCTTAACTTTTTATGCTTGATAATTTAATCTTAATGATCAACGTTGAATCACTCAATAAAAAACTGCCTGAATACTTTATATACCCAAGCAGTTGAAAGTCATGTCGTTTTTATATTTGTTTATAGTTATTAGAACAGCTGTTGAATCAGTTGTTAACTACTGCTGACCGTTAAACCACGGTCACATGCAAACGTGCATCGACATTACCGCGAGTAGCATTAGAGTATGGGCAAACTTGATGAGCTGTTTCGACCAGTGTTTGCGCTTGAGCCTTATCAATGCCCGACACTTCAACATACAAATCTATATCTAGGTTATAGCTACCATCGGCTTTCATACCAATACCCACTTGAGTAGAGGTTTTTGAGGCAATGATTGGTAGTTTCATTTGCTGGGCGGTCAGATTTAAAGCACTATCAAAACAAGCCGCGTAACCCATTGCAAAAAGCTGCTCTGGATTGACACCTTCCTTGCCTGTTTCTTGAAAAGAGACCAGATCAAAACTTAGCGAACCATCGTCAAGACCTGTATGACCAGAACGACCACCCGTTGCCGTTGCGCGCGTTTTATAGAAAATCTTCATCATATACTCCTTATGGATTGGCATGTTATTGGTATTGTGCAAAACGCTGCAAATCAATCTTGCTGCGTTTTGATGCCATCATTATAGAAGTGAGCAGGCTAATCTGGTAGAGCATTACTCCAGAACTCTTGCCTAATACTATAAATATTTATATCATTAGGCAAATTATAAAGTAAGCATAAATCATGAAAACAAAAACGGTAGAGCAGCTACTTAGTATATTACCCAAAAACCAAACCATCGAATCAGACATTTCAGGCTTGTTTTTTTATTGTGCCGACAGACCAAGAAAGACGTTCAGCTATATCCAAGAACCTAGTATATGTATCGTCTTACAAGGCACGCGTGAAATTTACTTAGGTACAGATTGCCAAAAATTTGATGACAGCAGCCTGATGTTCTGCCCTGTCAATATTCCTATAAGCATGCATATCAAACACGCCACTGTAGAGAAGCCTGTCATCGTATTGTCTATGAAATTAAATCTGGCGCTCATTCGTGAGGTAATGGCACAAATACCACCTCAGAAAAATGCCGATTATGAGCATCAAGGTATAAAATGGCCGTTAGAAGACACCATATTAACCGCATTCGAACGGCTGATAGACTTGCTTAATTATCCAAATGATATAGAGTTTTTATCACCTTTAATTCAGCAAGAAATTTATTATCGGCTGCTCTCAGCACAGCAAGGTCATAAACTTCGGCAACTGGTGGTTAACGGCAGTCACACCCACCGTATTGCCCAAGCTACCGATTGGCTAAAAGCGCATTTAGAAGAGCCCGTCATCATAGAAGATTTGGCCAGTCGATGCGGTATGAGTGTGTCGGGATTTCATCAACATTTTAAAGAAATCACTCAACTAAGCCCGCTTCAATATCAAAAAAGTCTACGATTGATGAAAGCGCGGCAGCTTATTCAACTCGGCGAGGCACAAGTATCGCAAATCGCCATGCAAGTAGGCTATGAAAGTCCCAGCCAATTTAGCCGTGAATATAAGCGGCTATTTGGAGTAAGCCCAAGCAGTGAGTTAAATATTTAGCATGATGCCCCTACTATAATGGTTTCTGACTAGGGCAATTCCTCTACGCCTTGACAGCTTCATAATTAACTGCGTACACAATGTAATTATCTGTTTAACAGATAATTACATCCTCTCTCTTTCCAGCCAAACAAACGACGAAATATCTTACTTAAAAAAAAACAGTTGACTTGGTCTATATATTCATATTATAACATATATTATATATTCATAATTTTGCAACTATTATAATAATTTTTCTACGTGTGATCGTCAGAATATTTCGGGAGGCACTAACATGATTCGTTTAAGCTATACTCTCAAATGCTGGGCATTAGGTGTCACTTACTTTTTGGTGTTTTATTTTATGGTGGTCATGAGCGACCCTGGTTTTAGCAAGTATATTTATATGCTGGCACTAAGCACCTTGTTATTCCCCGTAGCTAAGCGTGCAGTCGATGTCATGACGGACTTTTTTACACCAAACACGGTATTATTTAATGGATTATTGCCCTCATTATTGATCAATGTGGTGATTTGGATACTCACGCCATTTATTGTAGCACTGACCGTTATAGCATTCGTGCTTTATAGTATGGGTGTGCTGACAGAAAAGATCAGCCACTAATTTTACTCAGGTGCTAAATTTTAGAGCAAAGGTCATATGACGCCACCTTTGCTTTTTGGTTTCATAAAAGATTTGTCCGTCGCAAAAAAACAATGGCACTTAAACAAAAGGCTGGGTTAGCAATTGCTAACCCAGCCTTTTTATTGATAGTGAGTGAGGGTTGGTTACTTAAAATCAGTAGGGTATCCATTCGATAACCTACGCTATCAAAGCTACGCGCAAATCTCACGAATAGTTATTTGATTTTGATACTTGCCTAGAGGCCCATATTGACCGATGGGGCTAATGCTACCAATGACGCAAGTTTCGAAATATTTGTAATAACCTTTTTGCTTGAGACTTTTCGAATTTTCAATCAATAACTGCTGTGGATCTGATACATAGTAAATGATGTTATCAGAAACGAACTCGTGAACTTCAAAGCTTCTTTTAAACTTACCGCGTAACTGCACTTCTTTTTCTACGCTTGTTGGCGCGAATACCTTTACATTTTCATTATTACTGGCTTGTGTCTCATCACAGCCCGTACTCATAAATATAGTTGATGCAAATCCTAATATTATCAATCTATCTTTAATCATTATTTTTTATCCTGCTCAAAAACTTACATCAATATATTAGGTAACATCCAAAAAACGTTGGTATAAAAAATAATAGCTCTTTGATTTAATCAAATATTATCGACTAAATCAAAGAGCTATACAAGACAATTATCATATGCTGTCAATTAGCAAGTTTTAAAAATCTAACGCTATCCTAACTCATTTTATCCCACATCTTGCTTAGGCGCTTCGGTGACACCGCCATGCGGGTTTTCATCGGTTGCGCGAATAGCTGAATACGATACTCCTCGACCATCCAGCGATACTCACTAATGGCTTTATCATTGGCACGATTTGCCAACCGCTCCATATGCTCATCAAGGGCATAGACACCGTCGAGATCGGATTCGAGATTGTGCTCAAGCCGTTCGATACGAATTTCAAGCGCCTCTAGATAGCGTGGATACTGCTGCCAATGACTATAATCCATACGATAAACAAAATCAGCCAAGTGCAAATCTTCTAACTGGTCTTCGATATCTTCGATAGACTCACCAAATATTTCTCGATCGAGCATGAGTAAGCTTTGGCGAATACGTTGCCAGCGCGTATAGACATTTTTAAGCGTTTTTATCACACTTTGACCGGTCAATAGGAAGTTGCCCGCCACCACTTCCAAGGTCTTCTCGTACTCTTCTGGTGTAAAGGGCAATTCTTCAGCAAGCGCTACGGCAGTATCATCAGCGCTTTCAGGCAAATCAGCACTGTGATCAAATAACACATAATGCTCTTCAAGCGACGCGTCCAATGCCGCGTCGATGACGATGGTTTTTAGCTTCTCCATATCACCAAGTGGCGCGAATGCCAATTTAAATATCTTATCAATTTGGCTGGTCAGCTGTTTTTTCTTCGCACCAAGCTTACCTTTTATCAAGGTCAAAACCCCGATACGGTGTGCCTGTAACGCTGCATTGACATCGGTATATTGATGGATAGATACCGCTTCACCTGACGCATCTGCAACCAAAGCAGCAAACTGTTTCATCACCACCCCTGCACTATGATGATTTTTGCTAAAGGCAAAATGCTCAGGGAATTCAGTATGCGTACCTTGCTGCTCATTCACCGCTTGGCGGGTCTCTTGAGCATGGCGAATCTGTAGGGTTTGCAGGTCGCGACCCTTTTCGATAATACGGTTTTTGTCATCGACCACACAGATTTGGGGCTGCAAATAGCGATCAATGCTAGAGGGATTAAAGCTATCAGGCGTCACTGACATAACGCCGCGACGGTTGAGCGCTTGGCAAAGCTGTTTAAGCAATCCTTGTCCACCAGCGGGTTGCAGTTCATCAAACAAGCTGTCGGCTGTATCAGGAATCGGTACAATTTGACGGCGAATATCCTTTGGTAGTGACTTAAGTAATTGCAATACTAGCTCATAACGCCAACCGGGTACGCCCCATAATAGTTCGATCGCATCAAGCTGCGGTAGCGCGGCAAGTGGCACACGAATGGTCACGCCATCATCATCGCTGGACGGATCAAAGACATAACGTAACGGTAGTTTTAAATCACCCAATTTCCACACTTCTGGGAAATCGCCTGTGGTCGGTGCTTGGCTATTGAGCACGTCATCATCGGTAAAGAATAGATATTTGGCATCGGTTTTTTCGACCTCGGCACGCCAATCTTCAAAGGCTTTGCGACTGGCAATATGCTCAGGTATTTTTTTATCATAAAACTGATACAGTGCTTCTTCGTCAACCAACAAATCACGGCGACGTAACTTATCTTCAATGCGTTCAATGTCGGCAATTTTATCCATATTATGCTGTAAAAATGGCGCTTGACGCCCCAAATTACCAGTCACCAGACCATCACGGATAAAGATTTCTCGTGACTCAACTAAGTTCACTTGCTCATAATTAGTCAGCTGTTTACTAATAATAATCAGCCCAAATAAGCTAATCTGCGCGTAAGCTTTCACTCGTCCAGTCTTCTTCGACCAATGCGGCTCAAAGTAGTGATACTTTAATAAGTCACCTGCCGCTGAGATAATCCATTCTGGTTCAATTTTGGCAACAGTGCGCATAAAGACTTGCGAGGTTTCGACCACTTCAAAAGCCATGACCCAAGGCGGTACTTGTTTAAATACTGTACTGGCTGGGAATATTTTGGCTTTTTGCTGGCGCGCGGCTAAGTATTCACCGCGATTTTCGGTTTTATGCGCAATCGTAGACAATAGACCTGTCAATAATGCGCGGTGTAAATTGGCATATTTAACCGCTTTAAGTTCTTCATCTTCGATCGCGGTAGGATCGCTAGTCATGTTTTCTAACGAAGTATTTTTATCGGTTCCTTTATCGGAAGCTTTTGCCTCTTTAACATCCGTCAGCTTAAGGTCTGTGACCATTTGTACTAACTGACGATGGGTTTGATTCCACTCACGTACACGCGGGAAGCTCAGATAGTTTTTCTTGGTAAAATTCTTACGCTGATTGCCAGACAGCTTATTGCCATCTTCATCTTTTTCAAACAATGCTTTCCACAGACTCAAATAGAATAAAAAGTCAGAATCATCTTGACGAAATTCCGCATGCTTTTGATCGGCTTGCTGACGTTTATTGGCAGGACGCTCGCGTGGATCCTGTACAGCAAGAGCCGCTACTACAATCAGCATCTCACGGATACAATCAAAATCACTGCCCGCAACCAACATACGTGCTAGCCTTGGATCGATTGGCATACGCGCCATTTTTTGCCCAGTGGGCGTCAGGCTTAAATGGTCGAGGCTGTTTTTGGGTTTTGGCTTATTGGTTTGATGAGCAGCAGTTGCTTCGCTTTTCGAGGTAATGGCACCCAATTCATCGAGCAATTTATGCCCATCAG
This sequence comes from Psychrobacter sp. Ps7, assembly GCF_022129225.1. Lineage (NCBI taxonomy): Bacteria > Pseudomonadati > Pseudomonadota > Gammaproteobacteria > Moraxellales > Moraxellaceae > Psychrobacter > Psychrobacter sp. Ps7. The sequence continues at coordinate 105,236 of NZ_JADQAH010000001.1, forward strand.
TAACCAAGCGGCTATCGGGTGGCTCGATAAAGGCAAAATCATCAACACTACCTAAGCGCAGATTGGCCATCTGTAAAATAACGGATGCAAGATTGGTCCGTAAAATTTCAGGTTCGGTAAATTCTGGACGACCAGTAAAGTCCTCTTCACTATACAGACGAATGCAAACCCCTGGTGCGACACGACCACAACGACCTTTACGCTGATTGGCAGCGGCTTGTGAGATAGCTTCAATCGGTAAACGCTGTACGCGTGAGCGATACGAATAACGCGAAATCCGCGCAAAACCCAAATCAATGACATAGCGAATACCGGGTACGGTCAGCGCCGTCTCGGCAACGTTGGTCGCGATAACGATACGCCGACCACGACCTGACGGCTGGAAGATACGCTGCTGCTCTTCATAAGTCTGCCGTGCAAATAGTGGCAGCACTTCGGTGTGCTTGGGTCCATGACGCTCAAGCACCTCTTGTAGCTCACGAATCTCCGCTTCTGTGGCGGCAAATATCAAGATATCTGCTTGGTCAGCATGACCTTTATTTTGTGCATCGCTAAAGCATTCTTCGACGGCGGCAACGACCGCACGTGGCAGATTTTCTTCAAAGTCATCATAGCTGTCATCATCCGAGCTGTTCACTGGCTCATCGGTCAGCGGACGGTAACGAACTTCAACAGGAAAACTACGACCTTCGACATTGAAAATAGGCGCAGGTACGTTGCGTTTTAGCTTATTATCATAACGACTAAAATATTCACTAAAGCGTTTGGTATCAAGTGTTGCTGAGGTAATAATCACTTTTAAATCAGGACGTTTGGGCAGTAGCTTTTTCAGATAACCCATAATAAAATCAATGTTTAAGCTACGCTCATGCGCCTCATCAATAATGATGGTATCGTATTTACTCAAGAATCTATCGTGACCCAATTCAGCCAGCAAGATACCATCGGTCATCAGCTTAACAACAGATTGCGCCGTACCCTGCTCATTAAAGCGAATCTTGAAGCTGACAGTATTACCGAGCTGCTCGCCCAATTCTTCAGCGATACGGTTTGCCACACTGCGCGCGGCCAATCGTCGAGGCTGGGTATGCCCTATCTGCCCAGTGATACCGCGACCTGCCAGCATTGCCAGCTTCGGCAATTGCGTCGTCTTACCAGAACCTGTCTCCCCTGCAACAATAATGACTTGGTGATCAATAATTGCCTGTACTAAATCTTCTGCACGTTGACTCACGGGCAAATCAAGATTCAGTTTTTCTGCCAGTTTGTCTGGAATACTATCCATACGTGCCTGCACCGCTTGCTGTGAGCGGGTCTTGATTTTTTCATACTGCGCACGTTTTTTAGTTAGCCCATCATCCGCTTTATCGTCAGAAACTTTTTTATTTTTAGCCACGGCAGCCCTTGCCAGCTCACGCTCGAGACGACTTAAATAATAACTGTCTTTAGCGAGTACTGGTAAATCAGCAACCATATCAGGTTGTGAAGACGCTTCATTACTGTTCTCTGTCATATTTGAATTATCATTATTTGGGTTTGCTAATTTACTTAATTCATCGAATCTAAGCTCATTGGTGTTATTTCCATTCGGCATATCTGAGGTTTTTTTAGAAGTATTCGGCATATTTACTTAGGCTATTTATTGTTTGGAAGTGGTTAGATTATGAGGGTAATTTGGGCGTGATTCAAGGCGGTTATAGTGTTTGCTTGGCAACTATGCAGGCTATTACCTATTTTCAAAACGCTCAGTCAAAATATTTCTAAGCTTATTAGTCATAGGCTTAAATTTAAAATGCTCTGGCTCCATTTGAGCAATCAAAGCATACTGATCATTTTCAGTTGAGTTATCCTCACAAGAAAAATGATTCATCTCCTGACCAGTGATGGCACTAATAATATAAAAAGAGGTATCGCTATCTTCAAATTGTGTCAGCTCATAGTAATTATTCGGATCCCGCATAACGAGATTAGTACCATTAGAAAGAGTCGTATAATAGGTATCCTCAGTCGCTTGCTGCGCCTCTAATCTTAAAGGATTACCTTGGGTGGCAAAATAATACTTGAGCATATAACCAATATCGCTATTAATCACATCCAAACGTAAATGATCACCCTTTTCTGTGATGCATTGATAGATCATAAAAGGTTCGTAAATTCGTGGTTTAGTAGTGACATTTTATCAAATTTCTCAAACCTGCCAGCCCTATTTTATTTTTGTGAATAAATTATTTGTAAGCTCAAACGCTGCTTGTATAAATAATCTGTTGACGAATGGCAGCCCCCGTAAAGAAATTCTGCAACTTTTGCAATGGCAGCCTAGGAAAAGGCAGATGCAGCGAAAGTATTAACCTCTCAAACGCTACCATTTCATCAGCTAATGCTTGTGCGACATCAGGTTGAATCTGCGGATTTTCATACACATTATCAATTAACCAAGTGAGTTGTGGAAACTTAGCATTATCATGAATCTGATAAAGGGTCGGTAATAGCTCATCAGAGAGTTGGCAACGCGATTTGCGAATCATGCCATTTTTATAGTACATATTTAAAGCCATATTAGGGTGTGTCCTTAATTAAATGATGAGATTAAAAATGAAATGAATTTAAAATAACTTCCTTAAATTCTTGATACTTAGATAACCAACATACTCTTTATCTTCATCAGCATTTGTAAGTTCGTGACTATTATGAATCCTAGGCTCAATTAAAATCTGTATGTTTGAGACAAGGTCGTTCACGTCGTATATATCATCGATATCTACCTGAAATTTATCATCAATGTGCGATGCGGCATTAAAAGGTGTGCCTTTATCTTTAAAAGTAAGTTGTTGATAAAACTCACTTTGCTTTGCTTGTTTAATAGCATCTTTTTGATTATCAGCAACGATAAGTAGCTTATGATGAAACTCTTCAAAACTCCCCCGCTGATAGCCGCCTAAATTAATAAAGAACAGTTTTAAACCGTTATCATTCGCGGCTTGGTTATCTGACTCAATCAATTTAACAGTATGGTTTCCCACTTTGGTAATCGCTCTGTATGAATCAATATGCCATTTATTGTTGACTTCCGGCCAATGATTATTGATATCGTCTATTAGCTCGCTTACCTGATTGGCTACACCGAATAAAATATCGTGCTGCTCAATCAAACGACCTTTGGGGCGACCACCAAGCTGCACCATAAATAGTGTTGGCATAAAGAATTACCTTGTACGTTAATAACTTCTGAGTAAAATGTGTGATGTTAGATAAATCATATAAAAAGGATCAATATGGGCATTCTGATAGCTATTAAGCTGACGTTTATAGCGACTATATTTTTGCCAATAGTGTTGTGTTTAACTTCCTGTACAAATAAAGAATCAAGCTCAACATCAAGAGCTACTTATCATGACATCAGCAAAGTTGAAATTGAGAACCCTTATTCAAACCCTATTCTACTATCTTACGACGCAAAGCATCAGCCTGAAAAAATGCAGGCCATAGTCGATGAGATAAACAGTCAAAGCCATGGTTTTTGGCGTGAAGGTCTAGGCGGCAAAGAGGGAGCTAATGTTATTAGTATTCATATCTATAGCCATTCCGAGACGCCAGTTGCAAGCTTTTCTTTATTTTCTAATCAACTAATGGAGCGAGGACCAAATTATCGACAGCTTAATGTAGACGGTTTTTTTAGGCAAATAGATATTCAAGCGCTACCCGCATTGAAAGAGGCTTGGTGTGGTCATAGAGATATTGATACATATCATAGCTTGCAACTTAGTAAATCATGCTAAAAATAGGCAAAATCCTGATACTTATATATTTAATTGCTCATCAAGGCAATACTCGCCCTGTTCTCAGTGCAAACGCCCAGTCTTCACGACCGTTCATTGAAGCCAATTTAGCCGCAGCTTCATAATCATAAGGCACCTTGATATGCTCAGTTTGCCAGTATTTGCCCTGTTCAGTATCAACACATTTAATAATCGCGTAACTGGCATGGGGCGAATAGGTTTGCATCTTATGCAAAATAGGCAAATCATCTTCATAGGCTGGGTAACCAACGCTACCTGTATTGACGACCATCTGCCCTGTCGATAGCGTGACTGTACGTGGGATATGAGTATGACCACATATGATAACGGTGCTATCGATACCGTTAAGCAGTGCCAAAATGGCTAGATTATCACGTAAGGTCGGCTGACCCGTCTCGATATTTTCTAACAAATATACCATGTCATCGGTTGGTGACCCATGGCACAGATAAACATCTTCACTCAGATGACAATCAAATGGCAAATTCTGTAGCCAATTAACCGCTGCTTTTGGCAAGTCCTCTATGATAAAAGCCATGGTTGCGTTGTTGCCAATCTCCGCCGTTGTCGCTTCATAAATCTGTCTATCCTGATTACCTCGAATAGTAATGATATCGTTCTGCTGTGCCATTAAGAGCGCATAGGTATCTTTAGGGGCAATCAGTCCGTATAAAATATCGCCCAGATTAACAATTTGATCAATATTACGCTGTTTAATATCAGTCAACACAGCTTCAAGCGCGAAGACATTACTATGAATATCAGAAATAGCCGCGATAGTATTTAAATGCTTGTTATTAGAGTTGGAGTTAGAGTGCGCCATCTTATTTATTTTCCTAACAAATCACTATGTTATACATCGACTAACCATAAAAAGGAACAGAAAAGAGAAACAAAAAAACCCAATGGCTCGTGATTATTGAGACATTGGGTTTCATAAATTATGATTAATGTGATTGATAAACTATATTAAGAAGAAATAAGCCCACAATCCGACGACAAAGGTAGCAATGATATTAAGAATGACACCCGTACGGATCATTTCGCTCTGTTTAATCAATCCCGTACCAAAGACAATCGCATTTGGCGGTGTCGCAACGGGTAGCATAAAGGCACAAGATGCGCCAATACCGATGACCAATACCAGCACTTCGTGCGGTAAACCCATCTGCTCTGCAATGGCAGCAAATACGGGAACCAGCAGTGCGGCAGAAGCGGTATTAGAAGCAAACTCCGTTAAGAAAATAATAAATGCTGATACCGCAATCATCACCACGATAAGCGGTGCAGAAGACAACGCATTAGCGACCGTTTCCCCTAGAACCAAGGACGCACCTGACACTTTCAGAATAGTCGATAGGGCGATGCCACCACCGAACAGCATGAGCACACCCCAATCCGTATTATCAGACACTTGCTTCCAAGATACCAAACCTAAGCTGACCACAGCAGCAGCAGCTGATAAGGCAATAACTGCATCAGTATCCGTAATATCAAGCGCAGCACCAATTTTTTTGGAGAAAATCCAGCTCAACGCGGTGACAATAAAGACGATAATCGTCACTACGCGAGGTTTATTCCATACAATAGGCTCATCTTCAACCAATACAATTTTACGGTTCAGGTTGGGCTTCAAAAACACATACATCGCGCCTAACAATAGCGGCAATAATACCAGCATCATCGGCACACCAAACTTCATCCAGTCCACAAAGGCAATATTGAGCGCCTTTGCAGCGATAGCATTTGGTGGCGAACCAACGATCGTACCTAAACCACCAAGGCTTGCTGAGTAAGCGATACCTAATAGTACAAATACAAAAGTGCCTCGGTCTTTTTCGCGGTCAACTTGCGTTAAAATACCTAGCGCTAATGGCAACATCATCGCCGCCGTCGCAGTATTCGATATCCACATCGACAAAAATGCGGTCACGCCAAATATCAAAAATACCGCCGTGCTTAATTTGCCACCTGACATCGATAAAATCTTCAGGGCAATTTTTTTATCCAATTGCTGCACATGCAAGGCTGCCGCTAAAGCAAAACCACCAAAAAACAAATAAATGGTCGGATTGGCAAAGCTTTGTAAGCCTATTTCGGCATCGAATTCCGGTATACCAACTAGGGCACCAACCACGACTACCAATAGTGCCGTAATCGTGACGTGCAACGCTTCCGTTAGCCACAATACGCCGATGAAGAACAATAAGGCAAGACCCTTATTGGCATTGATATCGAATGGCAATACATTATAAATAATCATACTGATAACCGCCGCAATAGCGACCACTATCAACCCTTTACCAGTACCCTTTGGAAAGGTATCGGTAAATAAATACTCATTGCCATCATCAGGAAGATGGCTATCTAGTTTTTGCTCTGACATAAAATGTCCTTATTTTCCCAAAGACAGTGTAAAAAGACGCTAAAATAAAAACGCATGTTAGCGATTGACGGCTATTCAACCAGCAACCACAAAAAATACGCCGTTATCATAACAGATATATAACAAAAAGCTGATGCAACAAAGCCTTTATAAAAAAGCCCTTATAAAATTTGCAATAAATATGGTTATTTCACAGGTAAAGAATTACTTTAATGCGTTTTAGGAAAGGTACCTTAAAACGGTACTTTATAGAGATGACATTTATCTCATGAGTTTTTTATTTTTGAACCGAACGCCAAGAATGAGTGAGAGCAACTTATAACCAAGTAATTACTTTTCATTAAACAGCAAGCCTTGTGAGGTGCAGTTACACATCGTCACTAAACAAGCGTACACTTAGTATGTACAAGCGTATGGTGCTATCTCATACTAAATAAGTCAAAATAAATTTCTAATACCAGTAATAGCTTAACAACTATTTTTTATTAGTATTTATATCGGAAAATGAATAACAATAAATAGGAGTACTTTATGACAGATGCAAATAAAACAGACTCAACCACTAAAATGGCACCAAGAGACATCAATCAAGACGGTTTGGCTAAAAAAGATCAGCAGCGTACCGATGACTCTGCACTCGATATGATGCAGGGCATGCATGAACATGAAGACCATGAAGGTGAGAAGTAAACCAACGTTTTATGATTACCCAAGCCAAAACACGAAAGGTGCTTATCATTATGATGAGCGCCTTTCGTGTTTTGGCTCTCTTTTTTCTGGCAAGCGATCTGAGGCGTAGTTATATATAAATGCTGCCGTCAAGACGATAGCAATGGGTACAAATAGTGCTTCATAGCCAACCTTGGCGAATAAAAATGCTCCAACGGCGCTGCCACCGCAAAAGCAATACCAAATAATGGCTTGAAACCCTAATGTCGGTTTGCTAATCGATCGACCTGCCAACCAGTTACCAATCGCTGCGCCCATATCTGATGTCAAACCTGTCAAATGGGTGGTACGAATAACCGCGCCACTATAAGTCGCTACCATGGCATTCTGTAATCCGCATGCCATTGCCGCAGCCAACTGTCCTAAATAATCATGCTGCTGATACAACCAGTAGCTGGCCATTAACAGTGCCGCCTCGATATATAGCGCACTACCATAGCGCCTACCTAACTTTAATGATGTCTGCCCAATCACATAACCACTCAGTATCGCACCTGCCAAAAAAGACAATAGCAGCGCACCGACATACAAGATACTACGCACATCCAAGTAAGCAATAGCCGCTGCAAATAAGCTTACGTTGCCAGTGACGTGAGAAACCGATAGATTGGTAAACCCCATTAACGCAGCAGTGTTAACACAGCCAGCACTGAATGCCAGTACTGCCCCGCCCCACAATATCCACTTTGGTAATTTGGTTATCATATTTGCCGCCTAATGGCTTATCACCAAAAAGCATCTATTATAACCAAAAAAGGCAACCGATTGGCTGCCTTCCTGATCTATAAAGCCCTATAACCGACTATTGAAGTGGATTATTTCGGCTCATCAAGCATCATTAATTGCTCACTGATAGCAACGGTATTAAAACCTGCGTCAACAAACATAATCTCGCCGGTAATACCAGATGCCCAAGGTGATAGCAAGAAAAGCGCCGCATTACCAACTTCGGTTTGTGTGATATTACGTTGTAGCGGCGCGATTTTTTCGCTGATATCGAGCATTTTACGGAATGATTTGATGCCACTGGCAGCAAGCGTGCGAATAGGACCTGCTGAGATCGCATTGACACGAATGCCTTCACCGCCCATCGAAGTAGCCAAATAGCGAACACTGGCTTCGAGGCTGGCCTTTGCCATACCCATGACGTTGTAGTTTGGCAATACCGAGATACTACCTTCATATGTCAATGTCAGCATCGAACCGTGACGCATGGCCAATAAAGCACAAGCTTCTTTGGCTAATGCTACAAAACTATAGCTTGAGATATCATGGGCAATTTGACTACCCTCACGGGTCGTTGCCTTAACAAAATCACCATCAAGCTGATCCATCGGCGCAAAGCCAATCGCATGTACCACACCATCGATTCCATCACCCCAATGAGCAGTGACTTGCTCAAAGCAGGCAGCGATAGAGTCATCAGACGCTACATCACACTCAAGTACCAAATCTGCTTCGAATTTCTCCGCTGCCATATCGACACGCTTTTTGATCTTATCATTAGGATAAGTGAGAATTAATGAGGCACCTTCACGGTGCAGTGCCTCAGCGATAGCCCAAGCGATAGACAGTTTGCTCGCAATGCCTGTCACGACAAATCGTTGTCCTTGTAGTAGCATAATATTTCCTTTTGGGTCGATCAAAATTGTTTAATCATATTAAGTTATTTAGAGTGATTAGATACGGTGAATATCACAGCGTAAAAAGTACAAATTATAAAATAAGTCATTATACACGAATTAATTTAAGTAAACAGTCGTAAACTGTATTCCCTTATAATGTCGTCTAATATCGATTAAACGCCCAACTGCTCGCCACAGCAGTATGAAGTTAAGTAGATTTCAAGTATAATCACAGCCCTTCCCAGCTTGCACAATTTTTATAAAAATCCTTTACAACAGTTATTTGTAACTGTTCGTAATTAGGGATTTAGCGTTAAGCTACACCCACATTTTGGATGGCTGCCAAACTTATGAGTAACACCCCAACAATAGCATCAAATTACCAAGAAAGCGTTGAGTCTTATCGTCAACTTATTCTCTCAACTGGCGAGGACTTACAGCGTCCCGGTCTTGAAGAGACGCCGATGCGTGCTGCAAAAGCTTTTGCACATTTAACCCAAGGTTATCATCAAAGCTTGGATGAAGTCGTCAACGACGCCCTGTTTCCATCGAGCAATCGCGAGCTGGTATTGGTACAAAATATTGAATTTTATTCATTGTGCGAACATCATATGCTGCCTTTTCATGGTATCGCTCATGTAGGCTATTTACCCAATGGTCAAGTACTGGGCTTATCAAAATTTGCCCGTATCGTCGACATGTTCGCCCGTCGCTTGCAAGTTCAAGAAAATTTAAGCGAGCAAGTGGCACAAACTATCATGGATGTCACTGGCTGTCGCGGTGTAGCAGTAGTGATGGATGCGGCGCATATGTGTATGATGATGCGCGGCGTAAATAAGCAGCACTCTACTACACGCACGATGTCGATGTTGGGTGAGTACGTACATGACAATCAAGCGCGCAATGAGTTTTTGAGTGCGATTCCTAGACGTCAACCTGCATTCTAACGCTTCAAGTAATAATAGATAATAAAAAAGGATACTTAAGTATCCTTTTTTAATGCGTACTTTTCAATATAGCTATCATTAATAATTAGCAATCAACCATTAATTGCAATATAACGAGGTATAACTAACCTATTTTATGTCATCAATCCAATTGCCATAACCTTCTGCTTCCATCTGCGCCAGTGGAATAAAACGCATTGCCGCTGAATTCATACAGTAGCGTTTACCCGTCGGTGCCGGACCATCGTCAAATACATGACCGACGTGTGAGTCTGCATAGCGACTACGAATCTCGGTACGGCTTCCGAATATCCCTCGGTCTTCCTTTTCAACGACCATATCCGTGCTCAATGGACGGGTAAAGCTTGGCCAGCCAGTGCCAGATTTGTATTGATCACGAGAGGAATATAGTGGCTCCCCCGATATCACATCGACATACAGCCCAGGCGCTTTATTATCCCAATATTCATTATCAAAAGCGCGTTCGGTGCCGTCTTTTTGAGTGACTTTATATTGAATATCACTTAGCGACTGCTTTAGCTCATCCTGTGCAGGCTTCACAAAGGTATCTGGATTGAATCCTGTACTAGCTTTAGTAGCTGACGCATTGTTTGATGTTGCCTGTACGCTACCTGCCGCCGTAGGTTTAAACTGGCTAAAATCCAGCTCGTAGTCTTTACCATACACACTTTCGATAAACTGATAACGACCAGAATTAAAGGTATAAGCCTTATAGCGGATTGGGTTTTTCTTATAATAATCTTGATGATACTCTTCAGCAGGGTAAAACTTGCTAGCAGCAACAATTTCAATCACAACTGGTTTGCTATAGACACCAGAGTCTTGCAGTGATTGCTTAGCAGCTTCCGCTATCTGCTTTTCTTGTGCATTATTATAAAAAATAGCAGGACGATACTGAGTACCACGATCTACAAACTGACCTTTATCATCGGTAGGATCCCCAATGCGCCATAACGCTTGAACGAGACCATTATAGGTGATTTTAGTCGGGTCATAATATACTTGAGCCGCTTCAGTATGCCCTGTGCCGCCTGCTGATACAGTGCTATAAGTTGGATTGGTCGATTGACCGCCGGTATAGCCAGAGACCACTTCTACAACGCCAGGTATCTTTTCATAACCCGCTTCCACGCACCAAAAACAACCGCCAGCGACCGTAGCGACTGCGAGATTTGGATCCGTTGGCGCATAAGGATTATCGATGGCAGTATTTTTTACAGCGGGCGTATTTTCGGTGGCAGCACAGCCAACGAAAACCATACTGATGGCTGCTACAGCCATCGAAATAGCGCCCGTCTTTAATTTATGATTCATCGATACCTCCTAAAAGTAATATAATATAACTATGATAACTCTTTGACCTCACTAAACTATACCTACATTGTTATAAAAATTTAACAGTAATTAGATATTATTTAATATAATTAAACAGTATAATCCTGAATTATACCCAATTTCTTAATAAGATAAGTTTGCTACAAAGTACAATAATTAAAAAAAGAGCACATTACGGACAGCGTAGTGTGCTCTTTTATATTACATCAATATATCTTAGGCAGCTTATGTAGCTTAGTTACTCTTTTATTTTCCAGCAGTATGCTCATCACTGGCTTGCTGAATCTTGGTTAAAATAGCCTTGATTTCAGACGCTGATAGATACGTTGGTACGGCATAGGTATCACTGACTTCTTTTGCTGCTGCTTTGGCAATTTTATCAAAATCACTGCTTTGCATGCCTTTCACCGTTGGATCTATATTCAAAGTAGCAATCAGTTCGCGTACTTGCGCGATGAGGTGGTCGGCAATCTCAGCATCACTCTTGCTAGCTTGTCCCGATTTTACCATACCTGTTTTTCTAGCCAACTGTGCCAGTCTTTTTTTACTTCCTTGACGATTGACATCAAGCACATACGGCAGCACGATGGCATTGGCACGACCGTGAGGAATACTATAATACGCCCCCAACTGGTGGGCGATAGCATGGACGTAACCAAGACCCGCTTTATTAAAGGCGATACCGCCGTAATGAGCGGCAATACCCATCTCTTCTCTGGCTTTAAGATTGCCGCCGTCTTTATAAACCAGCGGTAGGTTTTGCATCACAGATTTGACCGCAGAAGCCGCATAATAATCGGTCTCTACGCTCGCATTAGCACTCATCCAAGCTTCAAGCGCGTGCGTTAAAACATCGATACCCGTATCCGCTGTGATATGAGCCGGCATGCCTTCCATAATAACAGGGTCAATAGCCGCTGCTAATGGCACCATTCTTGGGTCAATAGACAGCGCTTTTTGATGCGTTTTATCGTCTGATACTACTGCACCAAGGGTTGCTTCTGAACCTGTGCCAGCCGTGGTAGGAATACAATAGAGCGGCATAGAAGGCTTTCTGGCTTTAAGAATGCCGATAAGTTGTTGCGGCTTGCAGCTATTGCCTTGTGACATCGCAATCATCTTAGCCGCATCAATGACCGAACCACCACCGATGGCAATAATTGAATCGCACTTAGCATCGATAGATTTGCGCAGTCCTTTTTCGACAACATTAAAAGTAGGGTCTGGGGTAATGCCGTCATAAACGGTATAGCTGATATTTTTGCTATCTAGATAATCAGTCACTTTGGCTGGGATACCTAGCTTATTAAGCACGGCATCAGTGACGATAAATACATTGGTGCTGCCTTCGTTGATAGCCATATCACATAGCTCTTCACAAGAGCTCTCACCAACAAATAGCATTGGTCTTCTAATTGGAACAACATAAGCGAACGCTTTTAAGACTTTAGCGCGTGTTTTAGCAACGGCTAAATAACCGACATTCTGCAATCCATTGGTATTTACTAACTTGTTATTTACTAATTTAACAATACTATTTTGTTTTTTCATGAGTAAAAATCCTTTTTAATGATGGTAATAATAGCGATGACAATCCTTTAAAGCAGCAATTTAAACGGCTCTTTAACTAAAAATTAAACAAATCTAAGCATCCAACTAAAGTGAACGTCTGTTTAACTTATTGTATCACTGCTATTTTTAGGATATCGCAATTAGTATGAACTGCCATGTTCTGCTTATTTGGCTATATCTGCTTAACTCTTTTTGGCTAAGCTAAATCATACTCGCCTGCAGCAACTGCTGCGCATAGGGATGCTGTGGGCTATTAAAAACATCTTCAGTACGTCCGTACTCAATACATATGCCATCTTTAAGCACCATAATATGCTGACATAAGGCGCGCACCACTTTTAAGTCATGACTAATAAACACATAACTGATTTGCAATTTTTCCTGAATTTCACGTAGTAAATTAACGACGGTCACCTGCGTGGTACTATCAAGCGCGGACGTCGGCTCATCTAATATCAATAGACTCGGCTGCATAATAAGGGCGCGCGCAAGTGCGACACGCTGACGCTGACCACCTGATAGCTCATGCGGATAACGATGCGCAAACTCAGCTGGCAGATGCACGGTAGTAAGGCTATCCATCACTGCCTGCTGCCGTGCTGCCTTATCAACGCCTTGTACGAGCAATCCTTCTTCAACGATTTGCATCACTGTCATACGTGGATTGATACTGGCAAATGGGTCTTGAAATACCATTTGAATTTGCGAGCGAAACTGACGTAGCTCACCCTTGGACAATACTGAAATATCTTGTCCATTGACTATTATTTCGCCACCCACACGCGCTTGATTGCTAAGCAATTGACTTAATGCAAGCGCTATCGTGGTTTTTCCAGAGCCTGACTCACCTACAATGCCTAACGCCCACCCTTTCTGTAGCGTCATATCAACATTTTTTACTGCATCAAACCAGCGCTTAGTACTACCAAACAGACTTTTTTCAATGGGAAACTGTACTTGTAAATTGCTGACTTGCAATACGGTTTGTGGCTGACTTTCATCATCATTAGAGAAGTTCAGTGCTTGGCCAAAGTCTTGTTTGATTAGCGAGCGGGTATATTCGGCTTTGGGCTGGTTAAACACCGCTGCGGTTTGCCCCTGCTCAATCGTTTTACCTTGGTGCATGACGATTACTTCATCACTGTAGCGCCTGACCAGATTGAGGTCATGGCTAATAAGCACCATCGCCATATTATGCTGACGCTTAAGGTCATCTAATAGAGCGAGAATCTCATGTTGGAGAGTCACATCAAGCGCGGTGGTCGGCTCATCAGCGATTAAAATATCAGGCTGCTGTGCCAATGCCATGGCAATCATAACGCGCTGACGCTGACCACCTGATAGCTCATGTGGATAGCGGTTCAGCTTATCAATCGGATTGGTAATATTGACATCATTTAGTAAATCGATTGTTTGACTTTGCCATTGTTTCTTGGGCACACCAACTAGACGTAGTGATTCAGCAATTTGTTTGGCAACTGTATGTAGTGGATTGAGCGCCGTCATCGGTTCTTGAAACACCATGCCGATGCGCTGCCCACGAATAGAGCGCAGCGCAGCGTTACGTGCCTTAGCACTAACACTAACATTGGCATTGGCTATCGGTAGCACAGTCAACCCTGCTGACCCTGCCAGCTTCACCTCACCGCTAACGGTCAAACTGTCTGGCAATAAGCCTAATAGCGCGAGACTTGCAATAGATTTGCCAGAGCCTGATTCACCTACGATAGCAAGAGTTTGTCCTTGCCGCAGCTCATAAGAGAGTTTATCGACTAACGTTACGCCGTTATTGGTAAGAATACTAAGCTTATCGACACTCAATATTAGCTTTTGCTGTGTATTGCTACGGTTGCCGTTTAGGCTGTCAGTGTGCGTATCAGTCATGGTCATCTTAAGAGCGCCTCGGATCAAACGCATCACGCAGCGCTTCGCCAACGAATATTAGCAGTGATAAGATAAAGGTCAAACTAAAAAACCCAGATAGCGCAAGCCATGGTGCATCGAGATTATTTTTCCCTTGTACCATCAGCTCGCCGAGAGACGGTGACCCAGGCGGCAAGCCATAACCTAAAAAATCTAGTGCGGTTAAAGCGATAATATTAGCGGTCAATATAAATGGCAGCTGTGACAAGCTTGATGCTAAGGCATTGGGCAAAATATGTCTGAGCATGATTTGACTGTCCGATACCCCAAGATTACGCGCCGCACGGACATAATCAAAGTTACGCGCGCGCAAAAACTCCGCCCGTACCAAACCGACCAATCCCATCCAACCAAATAATAACATCATTGCAAATAGCATAAAGATACTGGGGCTGAATAAACTGACCAAAATAATAATCATAAACAGCTGCGGCATACCGCCCCATACTTCCATGAAGCGCTGCCCTGCCAAATCTATCCAACCACCGTAATAACCTTGTATTGCACCGACGATAATACCAATCACTGCCCCAGCAAGTGTTAATGCTAAACCGAACAATAATGACACCCGCATGCCATAAAGTATCCGTGCCAACACATCGCGGCCTAAGTCATCAGTACCAAGCCAGTTCTGGCTATTGGGCGCTGCTGGATATGGAATACCCAGCTCAACGTTTGGTGTCTGATCAGCAAATGGAATGGGCGGCATAATGTAAAAACCCTGCTCATCAATCAGCGCCTGTACCGCAGGGTCTTTATAATTGGCTTCAGTCTCAAACACCCCACCAAAAGCCGTTTCAGGATAGGCTTTTAGGACAGGAAAGTAATAATCGCCTTGATACTGCACCAGTAGCGGCTTGTCATTGGCAATCACATTGGCTGCCATACAAATGACGAATATCAGCGCAAAAATGAATAATGATACGACGCCAAGACGATTTTGACGAAAGCGATTAAGTCGCGCCTGCCAGATAGGATTTAGGCGACGTTTTTTTGGCATAGAGACAGGAGATGCAGATGAAGGCGTTGAAGGTAACGGATAACTTGACATTAGCGCCCCTCAAAATCGATACGAGGATCAATTAAGTGATAACTTAAATCACTGATTAACTGTAATAATAGTCCGAGTAAAGTAAAGATAAATAGCGTACCGAATATCACAGGATAATCGCGCTGTTGAATGGCTTCGAAGCCTAAGAGACCCAAACCATCAAGTTTAAAAATAATCTCGATTAAGAAGTTTCCGGCAAAGAAAATGCCAACGATAGCCGCTGGAATACCTGCAATAATAATCAGCATGGCATTACGAAACACATGCCCGTAAAGGACCTGACGCTCACCCAGCCCTTTAGCACGAGCAGTAAGTACATATTGCTTACCCAGCTCTTCTAAAAAGCTAAACTTGGTCAGATAGGTCAAACCCGCAAAACCGCCAATCGTACTTGCCAGCAGTGGTAGCGCCAAATGCCAAAAGTAATCTTTGATTTTACCCAGCGCGCTTAATTGATCGAAGTTCTCAGAGGTCAAGCCTTGCAGTGGAAAGATATTCCAGTAGCTACCACCTGCAAAAAACACCAGTAATATAACGGCAAATACGAAAACGGGTATTGCATGCCCGATAGCAAGCAGCATAGCAGTGAATTTATCCATCTCCGAGCCATGATGCATGGCTTTATAGATACCTAGTGGAATCGCTATCATATAAATCAGCAACGTGCTCCAGAGCCCAAGCGAGATAGAAACGGGTAATTTCTCGATAATCAAATCCGTTACCGACTGTCCTTTAAAAAAAGACTCGCCAAAATCTAGCTGAGCGTAATTCTTTAACATGAGCCAAAAGCGCTCAGGTGCCGATTTATCAAAGCCGTATTGGGCATTAATCGCTGCAACCATTTCCTCAGATAAGCCACGCGTACCTTGATAGGTACTGTTATTTCCCGCACTACCCGCGCCAATATTACCGCCAAGCGCATTGTCTTTTGCCCCTTGCTCGATAAGCGCCAGCTGCTGCTCGACAGGACCACCAGGCGCTGCTTGTACAATGACAAAATTCGCCAACAATATCAAAAAAAGCGTCGGTAATATCAGCAGTAACCTTTTCAAGATATAACGACCCATAACGACGGCTTCCTAAGATAATAAATATGACGACAGAAAGAATACGCAGCTAATAACTATAAAAACGTCAGTCGAAGCGCCCGTCATGGTTTAAAAGTTATTTTTAAGCTCACGTAACGCAGCAAATACAGCCAAAGATTTATCATCATCGATAGTTGCTTTAGACTTCACCCCTGCTATCACACTCGGCTCTTGCGTCCGTAAAAACACATTGACTGCGCGCTCATGTTCTAGAGTGACTGGCAACGTCGGAATACCTTGGGTGGTTTTTTCTTCTGCTTGAATCAGTGCTTGCTGCATTGCTTCATTAGTAGGTTCAATAGATAGTCCAAAGCGCAGATTACTGGCAGTGTATTCATGCGCAGGATATAGCAGCGTGTCAGCTGGCAAACCATTTAAACGCTTAAAGCTGTTGTGTAATTGCTCAATCGTGCCGGTAAAGACCCGTCCGCATCCAGCACTAAATAAAGTATCTCCACAAAAGCAATGTTTAAGCCCGTCAATATCCAAAATATAAGCTACATGGCTTGCGGTATGACCGGACACATCCCATACTTGCGCAGCGCAGCCCCAAGCACTGACGGTACTGCCATCTTTGATGGTTTGATCTTCATCGACATTATGCTCAGTATGCGCAACCAGATGCGTCATCGGATAAGACTCTTGCAGTTCTGCGACACCGCCGATATGGTCATGATGATGATGAGTCGTCCAGATAGACGTCAGCTCTAATTTATTTTCTTCCAAATAACTCATGACAGGCTCAGCTTGACCAGGATCAATAACGATCGCCTGTTTATTATTTTCATTAATCAATGTCCAAATATAATTATCATTGAACGCTTTGATTGGGTGAATGCGGATGGTCATATTAAATCCTTACCAGTAGTTATCTTTATTGCTGATGTCTTTTATTGATTTTTTTAAACGAAATAAAATTTTAAGATGAAGCGTTATTTCCCTTATTGTTCTAAATTATTGCTTCAAGTATTGGTTAACACGTGCTTCTGCTTCTTTATCCGTCCACCAGTAGTCAATACCGATGGCATTAGAGGGCAGTTTTTCAGTATGACGATATTGATCCCAATAGGCGACATTGGTCGCTGATTTGCCGTATAAAGGCACTAAATAATGACCAGCACGTAGTAGACGATCGAGCACCTGAGTATATAATACAGTATCGTCGCGAGTTTTAGCATTGCCAAGCTGCTCTATCACCGCGTCAATCTCTGGGTTTTTGATGCCGATAGTATTTCTATTACCCGATTGATCGGCCGCTGAGCTACCCCAAAAACCAACTTGTTCCGCACCAGGTGATAAACTCTGAGCAAATTTATCAACTATCATGTCGTAGTCAAAACGGCGTACCCGCTCATAATATTGTGGTCCGTCGACTTGACGTAACGTGGCATCAAATCCTAAGCGCTTTAAATTTCGAATATATGGCAGCAGCACCCGACCCATGGTATCGCCTGTCATCAATATCTCAATCTGAGCAAGTTGTCCATTGGGCTGATATAGCTTCATATCGTTATAATAAAATCCAGCATCTAGCAACAGCTGCCGCGCTTCTAGTAACTCTTTACGGTTAAAGCCACTACCGTCACTGGTCGGCAATTGCCACTCCATTAATACGGCTTGACGTTGCAGCGGTTCAAGCTTAGATAATAAAGGCGTAAGCACCTGCATCTCTTCAGCAGATGGCATCCCTGTTGCAGCAAGCTCGGAGCCATGAAAGAAACTTTGCAAACGTTCATACTGCCCATGAAACAAGGTCTTATTCATCCACTCAAAGTCATAAGCCTTGCTCAGTGCTTGGCGAACGCGAATATCTTGAAAGATGGGACGTCGCATATTCATGACCAGACCTTGCATTGGTACTGGGTTTTCGCTGCTTATGGTTTCTTTATTGATAAGACCTGCCTTGACTGCAGGAAAGTTATAACCCGTTGCCCAGTTCGACGCTTTATTCTCAGGGCGAAAACGATATTGACCAGACTTAAAACCTTCAAAGGCAATCTCATCGCTTTGATAATAAACAAACTTAATCATATCAAAGTTATAACGACCGCGATTGACCATCAAATCACGACCCCAATAATTGGGATCACGTACATAGCTGACCGAGCGCCCTGCATCGACACGTCCTAACTTATAAGGTCCACTGCCCATCAATGGCGTCAACGTTATTTTTTCAAAATCCGTATCGATAGAGGACTTAGCAAAAATAGGAAACTGTCCGACGGTTAATAAAATCTCTTTATTGTCATCAGAGTTAAAGATGAATTTTACTTGTTGCTTATTAATAATTTCAATATTTTTAATATCACCCAAATAGCTGCGAATATACATCGGACCTTTATTTAACAGTGCATCATAAGTCGCTTTGACGTCACTGCTGGTGACCGGCTTGCCATCCCAAAAGCGCGCAGCAGGATTAATATGGTAAATAATCCAACTAGTATCGTCGGGATCATAAGTTACTTTGGTTGCCAGCTGCGGATACATGGTAAAGGCTTCATTTAATGAGCCAGTCATCAAGGTGTCATAGAGATAATCGGTGCCAACCATCGCCACACCTGTGGTCATCCATTTATTGGCCGCGTTAAAAGTACCACGCGCCTCAAGTGATAATGTACCGCCTGTCGGTGCCTTTGGGTTGGCATAAGGCATAAAGGGCACGTCAATATACTCAGTGGTACTATTATGACCAAGCGCAGTAGTAGTGATTGGCACCGCGATACTGGCAGGTATCCAGCTTACAGTCATGGCAAGTAAGACGGCTTTTAGCATGGTATTTTTTATCATAATAAAGTTATAACAAACCCTTGTGCGAGCCCAATGAATATGATGAAATTTTACTTAAGTGCTACCATATAATTAAAAAGAGTGAGTGCTGCAGAATTTTATCATAACAAACTTAGGTTTTTTAACCTAATGATTTGCAGCGTTAGAGTTGCTACATGATGCATCATTTATCTTAAAAGAATACTAACGCGTATAAAAAAAGACGCAACTTTTATAAGCTGCGTCTTTTGTTTTAAAATCCATGCTAATTTATGCGTGTTTTTTCTCAAACGCAATCATAAAGTCAACCAACTGCTGCACCCAATCTAATGACACTGCATTGTAAATGCTGGCACGCATACCGCCCACATCGCGGTGACCTTTTAGATTCATCAAGCCTGCCGCTTCCGACTCTTCTAAGAATACTTTATCAAGGCTGCTGTCGGCTAAGGTAAAAGGCACATTCATGATAGAGCGATATTTGGGATCAACTGGATTGCTATAAAAGCTGCTACCATCAATCGTTTTATAGAGTAAATCAGCTTTTTGTTGGTTGATTTTGCCAATAGCAGCAACGCCGCCCTGCTCCTCTAACCAATCAAACACTAGTCCTGCTAAATACCAAGAATACGTCGCTGGTGTGTTTGACATGGATTCTTTTTCAGCTTGGTGCTCATAGTTCATCAGCAGTGGGCACCATTCACTCGCTTGACCCAATAGGTCTTCACGGATAATCACGATAATCAGACCTGCTGGCCCGATATTTTTTTGCGCACCTGCGTAAATCATGCCAAATTTAGAGACATCAATGGGCTGTGACAAAATACAAGAAGACATATCGACGACAATTGGTGCATCGACTTGTGGCGGCTCAAATATTTGCAAACCATGAATGGTTTCGTTAGCGCAGTAATGGAAATAGGCGGCATCTTCGCTCAGGTTCCATTCGCTTTGGGCTGGTACGTCAGTAAAGCTACTGTCTTTACCCGTTGCGACCTGATTCACTTCACCAAGACCAAGCTTTTCATAGCGCTGTGCTTCTTTGACCGCTTTACCAGACCATGCACCCGTCGTTAGATAGTCTGCGCGCCCACTATTTAGCAAGTTTAATGGAATCGCTGAAAACTGTAAGCTAGCGCCACCTTGTAAAAACAGCACTTTATAGTTATCTGGAATCTCCATCAACGAGCGCAATTTGGCTTCGGCTTTTTCGGTAATCGCGATGTATTCTTTACTACGGTGACTCACTTCCATGACCGACATGCCGCGTCCCTGCCAATCAAGCAACTCTTCTTGAGCGCGTGATAATACGGCCGTTGGTATAGTAGCAGGTCCCGCTGAAAAATTGGGTACGCGGTTAGGAGCGGCTTTAGTGGTCATAATCAATATCCTAAATATGATGAAGTCATCGTGGTTATTAAAGGTTGAATGTTGAAGGTGAATTTTATCGTTATTTTTTAATCTCTATCATAGTAAGTGGTAAGCCTTTAACTGTGACTCGATAACTGCTCCCAAAGCTGACGTTTAAGGCTACTATCAGCAAGCATCTCATCGAGTGTGGGCACAGTAGTCACGCTAGGATGTTCAAGACCGTCAGGCAACACTGTCAATGCGGCAATTTTTATCTCTTCGCTGCGACCAATTTTAAAGACATATCCAGCAAGGCTGGCATTAGCAAGCTCAGCCGTATCCATACCTTCACAAATAGGGAACGATGTCGTCTCACAACTGATGGATAAGGCTTGGGTGATATTTTGCCACAGTTTTTGGCTGTCATGATTAAGTGCTTGGATGTCCACCAAAATCACACAATCGCCATAGCGACCACCTTGTAAATCAAAGGGTGCTACCTTTGTAAAGCTTTCCTCTTGAAAGCCCTCTTCTTTAAAACTGCCATTTCCAAAGCTCGAAGCGTCATTTATATCAGCAATAGAAGTTTGCTGAACGACAGTATTTACAAGGGAAGTAACGGCGGGCTTAGAGATGTCAGGAGTAGTCGAGTCAAAACTATAAGTAACAGGGCTTTGCTGGTCAGAATGGTGTAAACCTATCTCATTAGCATCATCATAATAGTGATTAGTAGACTCATCATCCACTATACCTGATAGCGAATCAGCAGATGCTGAATGCGACATCCTAACGCTTACATTATCACCATTGGGAGATTCAATAGTTGGCTGTTCAGTGATCGCAGCAGCAGCAAAAGTAGAGGCCGTGCTGGTATTAACGATAGTCGAGTGAGTGGTAGCCGGATCAGGCAGAGTAGGCGCAGAAATATCTGCGATATTTATGGTCTCAGAGCTTGGCTGCACCCACTGAGTGATACCCATCATCGCTAAAATCTGGCGCTGCTGCATACGATGCTGCAATAGCGGGTCTTGGATATCACTCATGCTTATTTACTATCCTACTTATCTAAAATGAATTTACAAGCTTTTACTATCAAAAGAAATGCTATTAAGAAAAGGTCAAGAACATATCGTTTCTTGCCAGCAAAACAATTACTTAAGTACCATCAACTAAATTGCTCAAAAAAGCTGCCGAACGCCTAACCAATGATTGGCTAACATGGACAAGCAATCATACTCATCTTGACTGACTATCGTATCGTGTAACATCACCGTATGCAATGTGCTCAGCCATTGCCGGTAAGTATGATAAGCATAAGAATGACTGTCATTGCCTGCGTTGACGTCTTGTCTATGAGTATTATAATCTATTTGATCGCCGCCCTGTTGCCTCTGTCTATAATTATCATTACGTTTGGCTTCTGATGCAGGCGACTGACTGGCAGGCGCTATAAAAATAGGCACCGTTTCTATCACTGCCAATAATTGGATACTATTTATATTTTGCACAGTCAATAGTAGCCATTGCAAATTTGCGTCACTAACGGCGGCTAAGTCAATATCAATCAAACGTGCATGACGCCGCAAATCCACGATATAGTGAGCAACACTGTCATTATTATAGCCGAGTGCTAAAATAGGTGCTGAAACGTGTACTGAGTTATCTAGTGCTGATACGACTTGACCCTTGACATCTTTTGATAGGCGATAAGCCAATAAAACAAGCATGGTTCTCGCTGCAACATCGAGACCATCAAACACCTGTCCTGAAGGGTCAAACTGGTCATAAATATCATCTCTACCCGCTTGCAATGCTTGCAATGCTTGCTGCCATAACCATAATAGCTGAGGCTGAGCATGCACGTGTGTCTCGTTTAATACAGTAGACAATATCGGTAATAGTTGCTGCAACTGTAGCGCTTGCCATAATGATAAAATCGATGGCAACCGAGAGTCGATTTTTCCTGAGTGCGTTGATACTGGCTTAGTTTTATCCATAGCACCATCTTCACTGGCTATGTTATCAGTCAAATGTTGACTTAAATCTGCCGTTAGATAGTGTTCAAATAGCTCAATGATACCCTGTTGATAGCGCATCAGCATTGTACGACACTTTTTTTGCTGCACATAATGTTGATGATCTTGATTGCTATGACTCGCTTCATATCTGAAGTGTAATTCATTGATAGCAGTTTCTGACAGGTCATGCTGACTCAGTTGCTTTATTGCCAATGCAATCAATGCGTTGTCTAAACGCCTATCAAGATGTGCCACTGCCGCTAATAATTTATGATCTATCGTATGCGCTAAAAATTGGGGGTGGCTGCTAATATTAGCGCTAGCGTTATTATCGATTTCAGCAGCAGACGTTTTATCGTTAGCAAGTCCAAGCCAGATATCACTCAAGTCATAACTCTCAGTCGTTGATAATATACGACCTTGATGGCACAACATAACTGCTTCAATCAAAGCTTGCGCCCCAAGCGGGTGATAACTGTGATTGAGTATATACTGCGGCAGTGAAACTTTTTGTCTATCGTCGATACCAATCAATGTATCCGATGGCAAATCGCTATCAGGTTTTGCTTGCCATGGCTTGAGCAACTGATGAATACCGGTATTTTGCGCTTGAACCTGTAAACGTCCTGCAACAACGACATCTTTCTCGATAACAAACTCTAGCCCCTTATCTTCGTCCAACTCATTCTTTATTTCATTTGCAGGAAAAGCAGTAATTTCTTTGTCTATAACATCATTGCTGTTATTAGTAAGGCTTTTATTGTTATTGCTTTTATTGTTATCTAACGCTGATTGGGTTTCAAATATTGATGATTGGCTATTTTTTTCTTGTTTATTTTTGCTTAGGCTATTTGCTTTTATGACGCCCCAATCCCCTAATCGCCGCTGCTCATATATCTCTTTTATTTTCTGTTGATTTATGCGCTTTTCTTTAGCTACTTTTACCGCAAAATCATGATAAGCGTGGGCATTAATGGCACTCATTCGCTCAGCCAAGCTAGGATGGGTGGCAAACCAAGAGACGTCACCCAAATCAGCACCACTACTGGCAAAGAAGAAGTGACTAAGGCCATTGATATCGGCGATACTGGTTAAGCGCGAACCAAGCGAATCTTGATGAATGGCTTTCAGTGTTGCCATAATGGCAGGTGAGCGTGTCAGCTGCACACTGGTGGCATCAGCAAGCAATTCACGCTGGCGATTAAAGCTGTGTTTAATCAGTTGCGCACTGGCCATACTCGAAAAACTCAATCCATGTATCAACAACGTCCAAATATTGCGCGGTGCTTGACTATCGAACTTATTATTATTTTGTAGCCATCGTGACTGGCTCTTAGCTGACGACTGCTGGCTTTGTGATTGACTTTGCCAATAGCTTACCCATTCACTATGGGTGGTAAAGCTTGCTGTTTGAGATTCAGTGCTACGCGCATGGCTATCGACGGCTCTTTGTGACAAGAGATTGCGTCGATTGACCGCATCATCAAAATAATTGTGATGGCTATTCTGATGATTGCGTTGATTACCAGCGCCAAAATTATTAATAGAATCACTCCAGTCATAGAGTAATTGCAAGCCTGCCAGCACGACCATGAGCTGTAAGTTAAAAGTGGCATCACCATGCAATATATGACCATATTCATGCCCTATTAGCCCATACAGCCCCTCATCGGACAGCTTATCAAGCGCGCCTTGAGTGACGACCAACACCATATCTTGACTATGACGACCAGCGACAAAGCCGTTAATACCTTGCTCATCAGGCAGTACATAGAGAATCGGCATACGTACACCCGAAGCAATGGCTAGCTGCTGGGCAATCTCGTAGTAACGACGGTAGACAGGCGGGAAGTCTCGCTCATCACGCACGGCGATATGGTGGGCGCTGAAACGAACCTTTGGTATAGGCTCATGCTGATGGGCAACCCCTTGACTATGCTCCCACGCATTTTGGCTGTGGTCGATAAACAGCCGAACCCCGCCCACACGCTGAGCAATAGCGCGACCACCCGCTTCTAAACGTCTGTACTCTAAAAAACTACCGATCACAAAGCTACCGATTGTCCAGATAGCAACCAGTATCAACACCCAATGATAAATGCCACCAGTAAATATCGTTAGTAGCAGCGCCATGATACCCAGCGCTACTGCCAGATGGGCAAAGACAATGAGAAAAAATAGCCCATAGAGCAACAGACTTCGCTGGGTACGGGTGCGCTGTTCACCAAAAAAATCCATCTATATGCCTGACTTAAAAATAGCTAAACGCATCTGAACATATGAATATAATTCAATATCAGCCCATATTGACGACAGGTGCTTGAGCGATCACCTTTCTGTCTTCAAAAACTAGCGGGCTTAACGGACGAAAGCCAAAAGTCGTACTAATAAGATTGTTGGGAAATACCTCGCGGTCATTGTTGTAGAACATCACGCTGTCATTATAGTGCTGACGGGCGAAGCCAATGCGGTTCTCAGTATTGGTCAGCTCATCCATCAACTCTTTAATCATGCTGTCCGCCTTTAGCTCAGGGTAAGCTTCCACAACCGCTGAAAACTGCCCTAACGCTTTAGACAGCATACTCTCAGCTTTGGCAAATAGCGCCATATGCTCAAGCGAGTCTGGCTGATGTGTATTGGAGTCTTGCAAGCTTTGCGCGTGATTACGTGCACTAATCACACGGGTCAGCGTCTCTTCTTCATGCGTCAGATAGCGTTTAGCAGTTTCGACTAAATTTGGAATCAAATCATGACGGCGCTTCAGTTGCACATCTATTTGAGCAAAACCATTTTTCGCTTGGTTGCGAGCGCGTACCAACTTATTAAATATAGATACGCCAAACACAATCACTAGTAGCACGAAGGCAATGAACAACCAAACAAACATCTTCATAAGAAAACCCTAAAGTGTCCAGAATGTTAATAAAAGTTAATACATTGTATTTTAACCCATCTTAATCAATCAAAGGTCAAAATCGGACAAAAAAAGGTCAAAAAAAAGCCCTTTACAATAAAGGGCTTAATAGATCAAATGAGCATTTCTAATTAAATATTAAAATAGTTATCAAATTTTAGACAAAAAAAAGCGACTCCAAAAGCAAATCCTCGGCACACACTGTGACTATTACCGTTGCTACCTTCCGGTCCTGGCGGGGTTCATAGAACAATGTTGCGAGGCTACCAATGGAGCCACCAGTTGCAAATTATACAAGAATTTTTAAATATTACAACCCCTATCGTAAAACTCTTTCTTTTACCTCAAAACGCCCTGTAACTTAGGTGACAAAATTCTCACAGCGAGCCTGTTAAATTTTGCTATTTTAGTTGAGGAAGCTGAGCATACTCGGTATCAACTAATAACTAAAATGGACAGCTTCTCATATAAAGGCGAGTCTTACCTATGTATGGCTAACCTAAATACTATTGATATAACTCACTCAGGAGATCATTGTGAAAACCACTTTACTTAATAAAGCCGCTCTAACGACTGGTACTGCATTTCTACTCACAGCCATGATGGGTAGCGCACATGCAGAACCAACAGGCTACGATCAGCTTACTTTTCAGACAGAAGTAAAAGAAGAAATCCAGAATGATGAAGTACGAGCCAGCTTATATAAAAAAGCGCAGGCAATGGATTCTAAAACTCTAGCGACAACGCTCAACACCTCAATTAATAATGCCATGAAAATTGCTAAGCGCTATCCAACGGTCACCGTAAGCACCGGACAACAGCGCACCTACCCTCGCTATGATAAAAATGACAAAATCATTGGCTGGACAGGACAAGCAAACATCGATTTAAAAAGTACCGACTTTGCAGCCACCAGCCAACTCATCGCTGACCTACAAGAAACGTTGGTGATGGACAATCTGAACTTTGGTGTCTCAGATACCAAAAAGGATGCGCTTGAGCAAAAGCTGATGACCAATGCGTCTCGTGCTTTTCAGCAACAAGCTAAAAACCTAACACGCGCTTGGGATGCTCGTGGCTATCGTGTCGTCAATGTGAATCTAAATACAGGTAGCAACTACCCACGTCCGATGTATAGTGCTATGAGTATGAAAGCAGGCGCAGCAGACGAATCAGTACCTAGCCAAAGTTTTGAATCTGGCAATAGCACTATCTCAGTGACTGCTAATGGTACGATTGAATTGACTAAATAAGCTGTAAATACATAGAATTAATAAATATCCTGATAAACATAAAGGCAAGCGCTGCAATCAGCGCTTGCCTTTATGTTTATACAGAAGAAATTAACTTATAAAGTTACTCTACTTTGTATGGGTTCTTATACTTATCCATGATTGACACATTGCCTACAAGTTAATTTATCACCGGTTGCTCAAGCGTCATAGGTTTGTCTACGATAGGCTTAGTAAATGATTGCATATTCGGTTGTTTGCCCTCTTGACGCATTTTTAACAGTACTTTTTGATACCAAGGTAGATTCTGATAAGCTAAAAGCTGTTGCGCGATTTTCTTATTATTTTGCAATGTTGTATTGTTTTGAATCACATACACCGTACGCTCTACTTGTTTGAGTGTTTGACCTTTCTCATTTTTTAACACGGCTTTTATCTTGTGCGATCCTGGTAAAACATCTACCGTTGCAATCGAGGCGCTAAGACCTTGCGCGACTTCATTACCATCCAAATAAATACTGACACTATCACCTGCTTGTAAGTTCGGCTTCACTTGCACATTGATATCAATGCTTTGTGCTGGACGACGATATGCACGCTCTGCGCTTGGTTCAGTAATAGCAAGCTGATAAGTGACGGCTGGTTTGGCGACAGGGCTATTTTTAGCAGCCGTATTTTGCGTAGTCGTATTAACATTACTAGAAGGAGGTTGACTACTCATGTCATCACTGTTACTTGAGCTGACGCGACTTTCTTTCATCGTGACACCCGTCTGGCTGATTTTTTTACCTGCCTGCTGCTCATAATTTTGCGGGCGGTCGGTAAAGGTGACTTGACCTGTTTTTTCGTCAATAACTTTATAAATAGGCGCAGCATCTGCCAAAGGGGCGTAGAGAGTTGCCATACCAATCATCGTAGCAACAATCAGTACTAACCCTAACTTACTGTTTGAAAAAACCGGTTTTGATAATGAAGTCATAGTCAGTCAACCTAATGAGTACCTAATATTATGAATATCTATTATGCGATACTTTGGGTGTTAAATCAGTAATAATTTCAAAGAGGACAGATCCGTTGATTTAGCAAATTATTATTGAGACGTAAAAAAACCAGCTAAGAATAACTTAGCTGGTTTTTATGACTCAAAATAACTGAGTGCTTTAGCGATTAATTAGCAGCTGTAGTATAAGTCAAACTCAACGGGATGCACGGTTACATTGACACGTTGCACTTCTTCTTCTTTCAAGGCAATGAACGCCTCTAACATGTCTTCAGTGAATACATCACCTTTTAATAAGAACTCATGATCATCACGCAAGGCTTGTAATGCAACTTCTAAGCTCTCCGCAACAGTTGGGATGAGTGCTTCTTCTTCTGGTGGTAAGTCATACAAGTTTTTGTCAGCCGCTTCACCTGGATGTATTTTATTTTGAATACCATCAAGACCTGCCATTAGTAACGCTGCAAACGTTAAGTATGGGTTGGCCGCTGGATCAGGAAAACGTGCTTCAACACGTACCGCTTTTGGGCTGCTAACATGTGGAATACGGATAGACGCTGAGCGGTTAGACGCTGAGTACGCAAGTTTGATAGGCGCTTCATAATGCGGTACTAGGCGCTTATAGCTATTAGTCGATGGGTTGGTAATCGCATTCAACGCACGCGCATGCTTGATAATACCACCGATGAAATACAGTGCAGATTCAGACAAACCAGCATACTCATCACCTGAGAAAGTATTAACACCATCTTTGGAGATTGACATATGCACGTGCATGCCTGAACCATTGTCACCAACGATTGGTTTTGGCATAAAGGTAGCCGTTTTGCCAAACTGATGCGCAACATTATGCACAACATACTTTAGCTGCTGTACTTCATCGGCTTTTTTGACTAACGTATTAAAAGCGACACCAATTTCTGACTGGCAAGGCGCAACTTCATGGTGATGAACTTCGACACAGCCTTCACCGATGATTTCTTCTAAACGCTCACACATAACAGAGCGCATGTCTTGCGAGCTATCGATTGGTGGTACTGGGAAGTAAGCGCCTTTAACACGTGGACGATGTCCCATGTTGCCCCACTCATAGTCATTGTTAGTCGACCATGCCGCTTCTTCGGCCGTGATCTTGTGACTAACGCCAGACATATCAATTGACCATTTCACATCATCAAATATAAAAAACTCAGGCTCAGGACCAAAATAAGCAGTATCACCAATGCCCGTTGACTTTAAGTACTCTTCGGCGCGGCGCGCAATAGAACGTGGGTCACGATCATAACCTTGTAGCGTTGATGGCTCGATAATATCGCAAGTAACAACTACGGTAAGTGAATCAAAGAACGGGTCAAGAAAAGCCGTCTCTGGATCAGGACGCAAGATCATATCTGACGCTTCGATACCTTTCCAACCAGCGATAGATGAGCCATCAAACATCTTGCCATCTTCCATCACTTCTTCGTCAACGCTATGCGCTGGGAAGCTGATATGTTGCTCTTTACCACGTGTATCAGTGAAGCGAAAATCAACCCATTTAGCATTAGAGGATTGGATAAGATCTAGTAGTTTGTTCGACATAAATAGTCTCCGTTGTGTTGATTAGGTTATTGCGATTTGAAATTATAAGTACAATCTGTTGGTTAAAAATCTCTGGTTTGATAACAGTCAGCGCTGCGTTTAGAGCTAAATATCCTGTTTAATATTATGCTTATTCTCAGCACTGTCAATATTATTAGTCAAGATAGTCATCTGAGTTATGCGCTTAATAAGACCCGCCAGTGTTTTGGTTCGATATTATTCTAACAACATATCCCTCATTATGCTGAACTCTTCAGGCACTTGTTAATAATAATTATTGAACCACTTTATCACCAAAGATAATCATAACAGTAATAATGCAAAGGCTATGCCAGTTTTTTATAACCCTGAAAATATAGAGGATAAAAGGATAGTTATTAATAACAATTACAGCAACTTATAATATCTTTGAAACTATTGCAGCCGTAGATTTATCGTCAGTGGTGTCATACAAATTATTTATCCAGAGTCATTAATAACGCATGACTGCACTAAATTAGTGCATATTGAATGTATAAATAAAAAATTATGTACTTTTTTAGTGCGTTTGAGATGTTAACGAATGTCATCCAATAAGCAAAATAGATTGTTATTCACCACTTATTTGGGTCGCCTACACCCTACATTTGATAGTCTACAAAATAGTGGTAAGATAACGGCGTTATATAACCATCTCCATAAGTAGAACCCAATAAGTAGAACGCTAATGATTCTGATGATCGATAATTACGACAGCTTTACATACAATATTGTACAGTACTTCGGTGAATTACAGCAGGACATCACCGTCTGGCGTAACGATCAAACCACTATTGAAAATATTAGAACCCTTGCGCCAGATGCGATCGTCATTGGCCCCGGTCCCTGCGATCCTGATCAGGCTGGTATCTCTCTAGAAGCTATCAAGACTTTTCAGGGCGTGATACCGATACTAGGTATTTGCCTAGGACATCAGGCAATTGGACAGGCATTTGGTGGACAAGTGGTCAAGGCTGGCGAAGTCATGCACGGTCGCTTATCCGCCGTCTATCATACTAACCAAGGTGTCTTTGTAGGCTTGCCTAATCCCGTACAAGTCACGCGCTATCATTCGCTTGTCATTGATAAAACCAGCCTGCCCGATTGTCTTGAGCTGACTGCATGGACACAAAACAGTGATGGCAGTATTGAAGAAATCATGGGTATCCGTCATAAAACGTTTGCGATAGAAGGGGTACAATTCCATCCTGAGTCTATCTTAAGCGAAGCAGGCTATCAGCTGCTCAACAATTTTTTGCAAACGCATCATTTGTCATCACTAATCTCAGATGAACTACCACAAGTCGGCTAACAGTTTATTAAAGCATGTCCTAAAAAAGCCGTTAATAACAAAATTAAAATAAAACCTATTCTATTGATAATTTAAAATTAACGTATAAAAATATTAAGAGAGATCATAATGAGTACAACAAAAACAAATAAAAACCCTACCCCAACTAACATTGCTCAACTGTCTGATGAAGAGACACATACGCTGCTGACGACGGCTTTGGGGCGAATTTTTCAGCACATTGACTTAACCTTTGATGAGATGTATCAGGTGATGCTGATTATCATGCAAGGCAGATGTAGCGACGCCATGATGGGGGCTATTTTGACTGGTCTACGTATGAAAGGTGAGTCCATCGATGAGATTACTGCCTCTGCCAGTGCGATGCGTGCGTTAGCAGCCAATATCGAACCACGGGACTGTGATTACTTAGTCGATATCGTCGGAACTGGCGGTGATGGTGCCAATTTATTTAATGTTTCTACTGCATCAGCATTGGTTGCCGCCGCCGCTGGTGCGCAAGTGGCCAAACATGGTAACCGCGGCGTCTCTACCAACTCTGGCAGCTCAGACTTGCTTGAGCAAGCAGGTATCAGTCTGGCGCTTACCCCTGAGCAATCTAAAGAATGTATCGAAAACCAAGGTATCGGCTTTTTGTTTGCGCCCAATCATCACAGTGCGATGCGTTATGCCAATCCAGTACGCCGCGAGCTCAAAGCGCGTACCATCTTTAATATTTTAGGGCCATTAACCAACCCTGCTGGCACACCCAATCTGGTAATCGGTGTCTTTACCGCTCAGCTGTGCGAGCCTATCGCTAAAGTCATGAAGAACTTAGGCGCACGTCATGTCATGGTTGTGGGCGCAAAAGACGGTTTGGATGAAATCAGTCTCGCTACCTCAACCACTGTCGCTGAATTAAAAGACGGTGAGATATCTGTTTATGAGATGATGCCAGAAGATGCAGGTATTGAGTCACAAACCCTTATCGGTCTCGATGTAGATTCTCCAGCGCAAAGTCTTGAGCTGATTCGCGCGGCTCTATCAGGAGAAAACTCTCAAGACCGTGCTGTACTTAAAGCACGTGATATGATTGCACTAA
Source organism: Psychrobacter sp. Ps7 (assembly GCF_022129225.1). NCBI lineage: Bacteria > Pseudomonadati > Pseudomonadota > Gammaproteobacteria > Moraxellales > Moraxellaceae > Psychrobacter > Psychrobacter sp. Ps7. The sequence continues at coordinate 136,982 of NZ_JADQAH010000001.1, forward strand.
ATGCAGGGGCGGCCATATATACCGCAGGACTTGCCAGCAACTATGCTAATGGTGTGAGCCGGGCACAAAAAGTCATTCAGAATGGTGATGCTCTACTCAAGCTTGAGTCTCTCGCCACATACACGCAGCAACTGGTGACTCCTGCTTAACGGCTAAGCACCATTACTGCGCACTCTAGCTATTTTGTCTATTTACATTTAACGATATTCGGATACCAGCATGACTCATACAGAAACCAAGACAGATGTTCCTTCCGTATTGCAACGCATTGTCGCCACTAAAGTGGAAGAAATAAATGCCGCACGCGAGGCATTATCTCTTGAAGATTTACAAGCGCAAGTCGCGGCGGATAACAAACCACGTCGTGGCTTCGCGGCGGCGCTGCGAGCGGCTAGCACTAAAGAGCATGGTATTGGTATCATCGCTGAGATTAAAAAAGCCTCTCCTTCTAAGGGCGTTATCAATCACAACTTCGCGCCTGCCCTATTTGCCAAGCAGTACGAGCAAGCGGGCGCCAGCTGTCTGTCTGTATTGACTGATCGCGATTATTTCCAAGGTGATGATAGCTATCTTATTCAAGCAGCTAATGCGGTAAGCCTACCGATACTGCGTAAAGATTTTATGATAGATGTGTACCAGATCTATCAATCTTATCTGATGGGAGCTGACTGTATTTTACTCATTATGGCCTGCCTTGACGACACCCAAGTACAAGAGCTGCATGCGCTAAGTATCGAATTGGGTATGGATGTATTGATAGAAGTCCATACTAAAGCCGAACTTGAACGTGCACTACAGCTACCGCGCTCAGCGCATAATATTTACGGTATTAATAATCGTGATTTGAATACTTTCGATGTCGACTTACAAACCACGCTAGATCTAAAAAATATTTTAATCGACGCACTGGCGGCTGATATGGACAGCACGCTTAAACCGCTTATCGTCACCGAAAGTGGCATTCATAATAGCTCTGATATTCATTTGATGTTGAAGCACAATATTCAGCACTTTTTAATCGGTGAACAGTTCATGAAGACTGATCATCCTGGACAAGCGTTACAATCCTTACTTGCGGGCGTCGCAGCAGACGGGTAAAGTGGCTTAAGTCTACTAAACAGTTTAAATCAATCCATCATTCATCAACCAACGATACGTTAAATTCTATGTCAAACTCTCTATTTTCAAAAGAAATGCAAGACCAGCTCAAAGAGCTAAAAGGCCAACTTAGCAAAGGTCGTGATACCAATTCGCCTGAAGATGAAAATCAAAAGCCTACTGAGCCTGTATCATTGCCCACGCAAAAGCAAGTAAACAAGACTGTCAAGCAAATGGCTAGCGAGCATATTGACGATGACAAAGTACTGTTTATGCAAGCAATGCATGGCGTAAATCAGCTTGAAGACAAAAACGTACGCTCACCTGCCAATGCGAGCAAAGCGGGCAAACCTGATGCGACCACCTTGTCTAAACGTGCTGCCGCGCAAGGTAGTGAAGCGAGTGATTTGGGAGCTGGCTTGTCAGATATGCAAGCACTACTCAACCCTGTCGCTGCTGAAGCCTATTTATCTTACAAACAGCCGACTTTGCAGAATAAAATCTTTGATCAGCTTAAAAAAGGCAAACTACGTTGGTATGACGCCGTAGATATTCATGGTTGTACTATCGAAGAAGCGCGCGTGGCAATGACTCAACTCCTAAGCCAAGCAAAACAGAAAAATGAGACCATGGTAAAAATCGTCCATGGTAAAGGCTCTGAGGCCATTTTAAAAACCTGCGTCAACGGTTGGCTACGTCAATTACCAGAAGTATTGGCATTTTGCTCTGCACCGCCAAAAGATGGTGGTAACGGTGCAGTATTGGTACTGCTCAAAAAATCTAAAGCTGATGGTGAATAGTTTTTAGGGTTAGTATGAAGAATCAAAAGGACTGCTTATTGGCAGTCCTTTTTGTTATGATCATAAAATCATTATTTAATCTTTATCGACTATAGCCCCTACATTTAACATCTAGCGATAGCGATATTTGCATAAATCAGGATAAGCATTTATGAGCATACAGACCATTGAGAACACACAACAGCTACATGAACATATCATGGCTTTGATTGTTATCGAGCCAAGATTTTTGCCTATCTATGAACAAGTTGGTATTCCCAGTCTACGGCATAATGTCGGTGGGTTTGAGCAGTTGATGCGAGCAATGGTTGGTCAACAGCTGTCTGTGGCAGCAGCAGCCAGTATTTGGCAAAGACTACTTGATGCCGCCTTAACGAATCCACAGGCAATTATCAAAGCAACAGATGAGGACTTAAGAGCGCAAGGGTTATCTAAACAAAAAACCCGTTATATTCGCTCATTAGTCGATCATGATATAGACTTTGCTGCGTTAGAAATTATGCCTGATGAAGAAGCAATAGAAGTGCTGACGGCCGTTACTGGTATTGGCATCTGGACGGCTGAAATGTATTTATTATTCTCACTGAAACGTGCAGACGTACTTGCGGTCGATGATCTAGCAATTAAAGTAGCGGCGATGGCGTTATTAGGCTTAACGGAACGCCCAACGCCAAAACAGTTAAAGAATCTAACACAAGATTGGTCGCCACATCGCAGCGCTGCCAGTCTATTGCTATGGTCATACTACGGCTTATTACGTAATCAAACCGCTGTTCCTTTATAATACCAAATACTCAAGTGATGATTCACCTTATCAAACTCGCTTAGCTTAAGCTTAGTCTAGCACTCGTTTTCTTTGCTGTTCTAATTTTTGTGGATCGTATAAGATAAACGCTTGATACTTACCTCAAGTGCTTATCTTATACATTTTTTAATCCATAATTTTATGGCTGATTCCATATAGAAAAGCCAGATTTTCTTTTTGCGTACTTGAACTTGATTTTCTTTATCATACGGCTTTTATTTCTCAATGCCTTTAACGCATTGTCTTTTTTACTCTCGACTGATTTAGAGGTTCGCTGACTGCCTTCTTCATCTGTCTTGACATTATCTTTACTCAAGTCCACGGCCTGCTTATCATCGTTGCTGTTATCCTTATTGTCGCTAGCATCATCAGCATGGTCATCGTTTGACATGTCTTTTGTCGTTTCCGCGACGTTACCTTCCTTATTCTTATCTTCAATTTCGTTTTCTATGTGATGCTCAAGCTCAGTTTGATTGACAATAAGCTGCTGCGTTGGCAAAGCATGCTCGACATCATATTTCGCCACTTGGTTCAGTAAATCAACAAACAAAACGTTCTGTTTGTCATAGAACTCAGTCACGCCATTAGCATTAACATACGCCTGTAATTGAATGATATAGCAGTCTTGACGTAGCTCTAAAATATTGACCTGATTCCATTCTTGGTTGGTCAAATAATGCTCATCTATAAACTCATCCAAGTCTTTGACCATCTTAAAGACCACATCAATATCAGCAGTGCGTTTAATATATAACTGATGGAAGAAGCGAAACATATCGCGGGACGTAAAGTTTTCAATCTGCATCGATGAGAAATCACCATTTGGTACAGTCACAACAGTGCGCGTCAAGGTGCGCACACGTGATGAGCGAATACCAATATCAATGACTGTGCCTTCATAAGTGCCAAACTTACAATAATCACCAATACGTACGGGCGAATCCGCCACGACCACGACACTACCAACAAGGTTTTCGATGGTTTTTTGCGCACCCAGTGCTAATGCCAAACCACCCACACCCAAGGCGGCAATACCAGTGGTCAAATCAAAACCCAAATTACCGAAGATAACAATCACGGCAAAGATCAGCAGCAACGCTTTGACCACTTTGCGTAGCAGCCCCAAGATAGAGACACGTTCAGTATAATTTTTCTTATAACTTAAATTTACCGCACGAGTGAATATGGCATCGATGACTCGTAACAGCAACCAAGTTAATGCAAGCCAAGATGCAATCTCGGTAAAACGATTGATCGGTTCACGTAGCGTCACCGACACGCCTGCATATACCATCACTTCTGACAGTATCAGCGCCATAATGACCACTGCCAGTGGCAATACGACCTTATCAGGTAATGGCAATGGTACGCCGCGCACACGAGGATAGACGATTCGTAATAGATGGTACAGCAGCCATACCATGATATAAGTAAATACAAAGCTGCCGACAGTCATCATTAACGCTGCGGCTAAATCCGCCACTTGATAGCCAAACAGCTTTTTGCCTTCTAATGAATCAAAAGTATAGCGAGACACTAACGTTGGTTCGGTATTTTCTATGACTTCTGGTACTGAGCTAAGCGTATCCGTAGAAAACTGCCAGTACTGCTCTCCTTGCTTAGACACCACTCTTTCAAGTATCAGTGGAACACTTTTTTCACCCACATTAATCGCACCGACGTTTTCTTGGCTTGGCGGTAGCTGATCAGTTAGGTTGCCCTCAGGCGTATTATTAATCTGCAAATCAGGCTGAAAACGCCCACCTGCATCCAGCGCTTGCTTGAATTGACGAACGATTGTGGTTGGATTGTCAGACTTTGATAAGTTTAAATAATTACTCGCCAGCAGATAGTCATTTTCACCTAACGCACTGATGAAGCCCTGTACGGTATGGCGCGGAGTATCGCGTCCGAATGAATCTGGTATCGGCGTACTCGCCGACTCCTCACTGGTACTGCCACCCATCCCCAATGCGCTGGCTTCAGCAGCAAATGCATTATTGGGCAACAACGCACTCAACAGCATCACAAGCAAAAACAAAATTGCCATTAGTGGCATTTTGATGATTGAGTATGGTGAAGACAACTCGGGACTGGGAATTATAGGAATCAGGCGATACTTAGTAGACAAAACAAACCTCTTAGCATTATGAATGGTACAACGAAGAACAAATGAGTGCTTCCCTATAATAGCAATTATTTATAACAGCAGTGCTTTTGATTACACGTTTTTATGCTCATCTATGTGAATTATTTACTCTCGCCTTTGCTTATGACTTCTAATTTTTTATTACCTTTCACGACACTCCTTCTCAATGTCTACTATGAATAAGAGTGATAATCATTAAATGAATAAACCGCAATCTATCATGAAAACTACTCAGCTTACCGTGAATAAACATTAGGTTAAAGTGGTTTATAAAGCGTTCTATTTTGTAGATAATGAACGCAGTTTTGCTTGTCCACTGTTTTTTGTAATTTTTAGCCATATTAACGTCAATATGGTTACTTTTTTCCCTGCATTTTTTAATATGATTATTTTGGAATTGACTATGTCTTTATCACGTTCATCTTCACGTACCTACCTTCGTTTGAGTATCTTAAGCGCACTAGGTTTACTTGCGGTTAACACAGCAATGGCAGTGACACCTGACGTTGCTACTATTAACGATAGCGAGCTACCACAAGTTGAGCTTGATGAAATCATTGTAACAGCAACCCGTACCCCCACTAAAACCAGCAATGTAATTGCGCAAACTCGGGTTGTAGATAAAGAAGATTTAAAACGCTTTCAAGGTCAGACGGTTTTAGAAGTACTTAGACGGCAGCCAGGATTTAGCATTAAACAAGATGGTGGTATGGGTCAAAGCAGTAATTTCTATCTTCGCGGCTATGATAGTAAGCGTGTATTAGTGCTAATAGATGGTGTTCGTTATGGCTCAATGTCCACAGGTCAGCCCGCTTTAGCCTTATTACCGACCGATCAAATTGATCGTATTGAAATTTTATACGGTGCTTCAGGCTCTAGCATTTATGGTTCAGATGCTATGGGCGGCGTCATTCAAATATTTACTAAAGGCAGTGACGTCGATCAAACTAATTTTTCTGTGACCGCAGGTGTTGGCTCACATGACCAATATATTTATGGTGCAACAGCGCAGTTTGCAAATGCTCAAGGCTCAAAACTGAGTCTTTCCGCTAGTCGGAATCAAACCAAAGGTATCAGCGCGCTTGACAACCGAACAGGCAATGATAAAGATGATGATGGCTTTGAGAGCAATAACTTTGCCTTAAATGCTAGTATGCCTATTACTCAAAATATAAGCGTTGGCGCAACTGGACTTTTCTCTAAGTCAACGACAGAGTTTGATAACTTTAGTTTTGGACCAGGTCCCAATGCAGAGATTGATCAAGAGAATGGTGCCGTATCAGCATTTTCACAGTACGAAAACGATAAGCTGACAGTACGACTATCAGCAGGTCAGGGCTTGGATAAGATTGATAACAAAGTGGGCGATGCCTTTGAAACCAAACAGAAACAGGCGAATTTGATAAGCACTTATGAATTACCTGTAGGACAATTTCAAGCAGGTGCCGAATGGTTGCAGCAGGAAGTAGACCTTACAGATAACACTCCTAGTGCCGGCGGTAAAGACAGCTATAAAATAAATGACCGCGATATTAAGAGTGGCTTTGCTGGTTATCAAGTAAATGAGGATGCTTACGATTTTCAAGCCAATGTTCGTTTCGACGATAACTCACAATTTGGTCACGAAACTACATTTGGTCTTGGTTATGCTGTAAAGCTAGCGCCTAGCCTACGCCTAGGTACTAGCTTCGCTACTGGCTATAGAGCGCCTACTCTGAATGACTTATACATCGAGAGTGCTTACTATGTTCCAAATGAAGATTTAAAAGTCGAAAAGAGTAAAAATGTAGAAGTGTTTATTGAGTCTAATACCACCGTGCAAAATACACGTCTGACTGCCTTTAATAGTAATGTCGACAATCTTATTGATAACAGATACGATGGTAGTATTGACAAATATCAAGCACTGAACATTGATGAAGCAAGCTTGTCAGGTTATAGCTTTACTTCAGACTGGCAGCTCAGTAATATTTTATTTGGTGGTCAATACACTCGCACCAATGCTGAAGTGGACTCAGGAGCTAACAAAGGCAAACAATTAGTGTATCGCCCTGAAAATACTGGCTTGGTATACATAGGTTACCAAGCTGCAGAGTTCGATATTCGTACTGAAGCAGAATATGTGGGTAAAACCTATAATGTTGCAGATAATAGCACTTTTATAGAGGACTATACGTTATTCAATATCAGTGGTAATTATTACTTGAGCCCAAATCTGACATGGACAAGTCGTATTAACAACTTGTCCAACGTAGATTACTCAACCAATGAGAGTTTTGGTCAATATGCTTCGCGTTACAATCAAGACGGCACTAACTTCTTCACATCTCTAACCTATAACTGGTACTAGTTTCTCTTAGTACTATTTAAACTGTCTGAACTGAGAATAAAAAAGGTCATCAATCGATGGCCTTTTTTATTGCTGCATATTACCGCTCGCAAGCTGCGATTGCCTATACCGTCAGCTATTTATGTTATCCAACAGGTGACAATTCATGACTCATCAATTACAATAACGACCTCCGAGAGGTGTTGCGCCATAATATCTGATAGTGCATTTAGGCTTTAAAGCCCTGCTAATCAGTCATCATGTTAGGCTCGGTAACTGTTAAACAATCATCTCATTGATTATTGACAGCGCAAATAACGACACCTGCGTTTTTATTCTTTTTATCATACCTTAACCACTGATAGGAGCATATTATGGACGCAGTGTCTAACACCCCATCTGCCCATACGATCGACCCCTCTTTCACTGACTATAAAGTCGCCGACATCAGCCTTGCTGACTACGGTCGCCGTGAAATCACCCTTGCCGAAGCTGAAATGCCTGCCCTAATGGGTTTGCGTCGTCGCTACGAAGCCGATCAGCCGCTTAAAGGCGCGAAAATCGCTGGTTGTATTCACATGACCATCCAGACTGCCGTTCTTATCGAGACACTCGTCGCGTTAGGTGCTGAAGTACGTTGGACCTCATGTAACATCTTCTCAACTCAAGACCATGCTGCTGCTGCGATTGCTGCTGCTGGTATCTCTGTTTATGCTTGGAAAGGCGAAACAGAAGAAGAGTACGAATGGTGCTTACGTCAGCAAATCCACGTTGGCGGTGAAGCATCAGGTCAGCTTTGGGATGCCAACTTAATTTTGGATGATGGCGGTGATTTGACCGCATTGATTCATAATGATTATGCCGAGCTTCTTGACAGCATCCATGGTATCTCAGAAGAGACGACTACAGGCGTCCATCGCTTAGTCGAAATGCTTAATAAAGGCACACTTAAAGTTCCCGCTATCAATGTTAACGATGCGGTTACTAAGTCTAAAAACGACAATAAATACGGCTGCCGTCATAGCTTAAACGATGCGATTAAACGCGCTACCGACATGTTCCTTGCTGGTCGTCGCGCTTTGGTCATCGGCTATGGCGATGTGGGTAAAGGCTCTACGCAAAGCTTACGTCAAGAAGGCATGATCGTACGTGTCTCAGAAGTTGACCCTATCTGTGCGATGCAGGCATGTATGGACGGCTTTGAAGTATTGTCACCGTACATCAATGGCGATAACACTGGCGGCGCTGAGAATATCAACACCCGTCTGCTTGAAGACACCGACATGATTGTCACGACTACTGGTAACTACCATGTTTGTGATCGTCATATGCTAGCCGCATTGAAACCTGGTGCAGTTGTTTGTAACATCGGTCACTTTGATACTGAGATCGACACCCAATTCATGCGTGATAACTGGCGCTGGGTTGAAATTAAGCCACAAGTCCATCAAATCTTCCGCTCAGACGATGAAAATGATTATTTGATTTTGCTTGCTGAAGGTCGTTTAGTAAACCTAGGTAATGCGACAGGTCACCCTTCACGTGTAATGGACGGCTCATTTGCTAACCAAGTATTGGCTCAAATGTATCTGTTTGACGAGAAATTCGCAGACTTGCCAGCTGATAAACGTACTGACAACCTATACGTCAAAGTACTGCCTAAGAAGCTCGATGAAGAAGTCGCTGCGGCGATGGTTGCTGGTTTTAACGGTACTCTAACGAAGCTAACTGAAAAACAAGCAGAGTATTTGGGTGTGCCTGTCGAAGGTCCATTTAAGCCTGACGCTTACAAATACTAAAAGGAGCCAGACTGTGACTAAGCCTGCTTTCTCCTTTGAGTTTTTCCCTGCCAAAACCGAGCTAGGTCATGAAAAACTACTCAGTACTTATGATGAGTTGAATAAGCTATCACCCGCGTACTTTTCGGTGACTTACGGTGCTGGGGGTTCAACCCGAAATCGCACTTTAGATATCGTCCAAGCACTATGCGCACGCGGTGATACTGACATTGCGCCGCATATATCTTGTATCGGTGATGATAAGGCGGAAATCGCTGAATTGCTCGATCTGTATAAAGGTTTGGGCATCAAGCGCTTAGTCGCCCTGCGTGGTGATTTACCGTCAGGTCAAGTCGGTATGGGCGAGCTGCCGTTTGCGTTAGACTTGGTTAAGTTTATCCGTGAACATTCAGGCGATCATTTCCATATCGAGGTCGCAGCGTATCCTGAAATGCATCCACAAGCGCGTAGCTTTGCATTTGATGTTGACAACTTGGTCAATAAATACCAAGCGGGTGCTAATGCTTCAATCACCCAGTTTTTCTATAACGCTGATAGTTACTTATATTTGCGTGATACCTTAGAGAAGCGTGGTATCGATACGGTTGCTCAGCCTTTAATCGCTGGTATCATGCCAATTACTAACTCAAGTAATTTGGTACGCTTTGCCGATAGCTGTGGCGCTGATATTCCGCGTTATGTACGTAAGCAGTTGTCTGACTTTGGCGATGACCGCAAAGCCATTCGTGAATTTGGTTTTGATGTCGTCTATCGTTTATGCGAGCGCTTAATTACTGAGGGCGTACCTGCCATGCATTTTTATAGCATGAATAAGGTTGAGCCAAACAAGCGCTTGGTTGAAGCACTCGGCTTAGCTTAATTGCTCATCGTATTTATCGAATGTATTTTTTAAAGACTGGCGTTCCTAGGAGCGCCAGTCTTTTTGGTATAAGAATTGCACTAATGCAAATTCTACTAAAGATAATCCCTTTACCCTCTCAAACGATATTCTGCTAAGATATTTGAAAATATTATTCAAACAATAGGACTAAGCAACTGTGCGACGTTTTTTTTATGACACCAGCAATGACATCAGTGATGAAAGAAGCTCACTCCATCCTCAACTTAGCACCTTGGCTATTGGAGATAGTGCCGAATTAACAGAGAGTATCGTCCATCATTGGTGCCGTGTATTGCGTGCCAATATTGGCGATCAAGGCATATTATTCGATGGCTTTGGCGGCGAGTATCAGGTGCAGCTACAAGCCATCAGCAAAAAACACGCCACTGTGACATTATTAGCACATGTAGATACTGACCGAAGTGCCGCTGTCTTCACTAAAATCGGTCTAGTGATGAGCCGCGGTGAACGCATGGACTATGCGATTCAAAAATCCACCGAGCTTGGTGTCACTGCCATTCAATTGCTAAGTAGCCATCATGGCGAGGTCAATCTAAAGCCTGCCCAAGTAGAAAAAAAACTGGCACATTGGCAGCAAGTTGCCATTGCCGCGTGTGAACAATGCGGTCTTAACCGTCCACCGCTTATTATTGCGCCTGTGTCCATAAATGACTGGTTACAAAAGTCAGCGACCCACTCTCCCGATTCGCAAATGGACATTCGCCCTCCTACTACCAGTACTATTGTCACAACCCTTAGCCAAGACCCTTATTATCAAATATTACAACAACCAGCAGATTTGCGTCTGCAACTGAGCGTACCAGCTGCAGGACAACCAGCAATGCCTAGGTCGCTACCAACAGTCTTAACGCAACAGGCTCCTTATATTGAGCTGCTAATAGGCCCTGAAGGTGGTCTGAGTGTTGATGAATGCCAGCAAGCAGCCAAAGCTGGTTTTGAACCTTGGCAAATTGGCTCAAGAATCTTACGCACCGAGACTGCACCCGTGGTGGCGTTGGCGACTCTGCATGCTTTGAGCTATTATGGGTAAATACCCTATGCTTAATCCTAATTGCTGCTCTATTTCGATATGATGAGTCCAACTATGACTGCTTTCGCCCCTATTTCCATCGCAGACAAGCAGCAACTGCTGGCCGAGTTATGCGAGCAGCTTGATGATGCCATATTCATCTTGGATGCCCATTTACGCTATCTATCGGTCAATGCCAGTTATGAGATTATCATTGGCTACAGTGAGTCATTTTTGCTTGGCAGACCACTTGGTGTTTATGCGGCAGAATTTTTATCAGATGAGGAAAGGGCCGTTTTAGCAGATATCACTGATCATCTAGACTGCAATGGTTTTTATGAAAACGACTTTTCGATGCTGAACCGTTATGGACAAATACTTGACTGTCACATGACTTATCGCAAAATCTGTGTCAATCATAAGACTTACTATATCGGTATGGTGCGTGATATGTCCTCGGTCGTCAAGGATCAAAAGCAGGTGGCGCATTTGCTCAATTATGATCAATTGACTGGGTTACCAAACCGTAAGGTTTTCTTGAGTCAGACCAGCGACCTATTGTTGGACAGCTATCAAGAAGTCGTAATTGTACGCTTCAATATTGACCGTTATCGCAATCTAGCAAGCTTGCTTGGCCCTGACGGCATCAACACTTTGGTAAAAAACTTTGTCACACGCCTGAAGAACCTCAAGCTCGATAATTTACAGTGTTTTTCTCATTTTGGCGGCGATGATTTTGCGTTATTATTCGAATCCAATGACGCTAATATGGTACGTCATCAGCTAGATAGCTTGATGCAAATGTGTGAACGCCCCTTCTCCTTAGATGAAAACACTGCGACAGACGCTAAGATTTATTGTCATATTTCCGTCGGGGTCAGTTACTTTCCCACTAACGACGACGAAGTGACAGGATTATTGACCAAGGCTGAAAAAGCGCTGCATTATGTCAAGCAACAAGGCGGTGATGACATTTGCTGGTATGATACAGCCATTGACGAAGCCACTGCGGGTAGCTTGCAGTTAGAGGCGGAGCTTAGAGCCGCTACCACTGAAAATCAGTTTGTTCCTTATTATCAACCAAAGTTTGAGCTGGCTACTGGCATCATTATTGGTTTTGAAGCGCTGGTACGTTGGCAACACCCGACTCGCGGACTGCTAAAGCCGATACATTTTATCAATGCCATTATCACTCATAAACTGTCGTTTGAGCTGTTCTCGCACATGGCGGTTCAAATTGCTAAGCAGTTATCGACTTGGCAACAGCAAGGGTTTTGTCAACATATCTGTATCAATGCAGATGCCGCCGAATTTAGCCACCCTGAGTTTTCTGAGATGGTGAGCGGTTTACTGGTGCAACACCGTATTTCTGCGCATCAGCTACATATTGAAGTCACCGAATCATCCTTAATTCAGCGTCATGCAAATGTCAAAAAACAGCTTAATTTGCTCAAGAAACTGGGAATTTGTCTGGCGTTGGATGACTTTGGCACCGGTTATGCCTCTTTGAGTTACTTACAAGAATATCCATTTGATTTTATTAAAATTGACAAAAGTTTTATATCCAACATCGACACCGATCGTACCCAACATGCCATTGTAAAAGCTATTTTAGACTTGGCAATGGCACTTGATATGCAGGTAGTCGCCGAAGGTATCGAAACTCAACAACAGCGAGATGTGTTGCTAAAAATGGGCTGTCAACAGGGTCAAGGCTATTGGTTTGGCAAACCAGTGCCAGCAGAGGCTGCGACTGAGATGTTGATTCAGCAGTACGCCGCCAAATAAACCCCATTTAACGGATGTTTATTTATCCAGTATCATTAGTATTTTCATATGGTTATTCGCATTTCCTCTTAACGCCTAACGTCGATTGTATAACCGATGCAAGATAGGTTCATGACTTATCAGTGCTGTCACCAAACTTGTATAATCCCCTCTGAAAGCCTATCTTTTATAGTGAATTTGTTAGAGCTTATTAAGTTTCAAGCTTACTCTGACCATCGCCATTCTTTTCAATACTATTTTATATAGCCGACAACATCGTCAATCTGCATTATTGCCTAGCATTTATTTGGGCTCGTTAGATTAATATGGGCTGGACTTGTGCACTAAGTAACAGTGCAGTCATGTGCCTACCCTTGATGATGATTGGTTATATTCTCAAAAGGACAGGAAGTTATGCAATACAAAGCGCCCTTACGTGACATTCAATTCGTGATGCATGAGTTACTCGACAGCGAAAGCCATTATAAAACCCTGCCAGCATTCCAAGAAGCGGATCGCGAGCTAATGGACAGCCTATTTGAAATGGCGGCAAGCTTTGCTGAAAATGAGCTATCACCATTGAATCAAAGTGGTGACGCTGAAGGCTGCCAGTTTGACAATGGTCAAGTCACTACGCCAAAGGGCTTTAAAGAAGCCTATAAAGCCTATTGTGAGCTTGGTTTCCCAGCATTATCTGCTGAAGAAGACTTCGGCGGTCAAAACATGCCGTTCTCATTATCAACCGTCATTAATGAAATGGTTGGTACAGCGAACTGGTCATTCTCTATGTACCCTGGTTTATCACATGGTGCGATTCAAACCATCGAGCATCACGGTACGGACGAGCAAAAACAAACCTACCTAGAAAAAATGGTCAGCGGCGAATGGTCTGGCACCATGTGCTTGACTGAAGCACATGCAGGTTCTGATTTGGGTATTATCCGTACCAAAGCTGAGCCTAAAGAAGATGGCAGCTATAGCATCACTGGTCAAAAAATCTTCATTTCAGCGGGTGAGCATGACCTAACGGATAATATCATTCATATTGTCTTGGCTCGTCTACCAGGCGCGCCTGCTGGCACAAAAGGCATCTCACTGTTTATCGTTCCTAAAGTAGCGGTCAACGAAGATGGTAGCCTAGGTGAAAACAACAACGTCGTTTGTGGCTCTATCGAACACAAAATGGGTATCAAAGCCTCAGCCACTTGCGTGATGAACTTTGATGGCGCAACGGGTTATCTGATTGGCCCAGAAAACCGTGGTCTACAGTGCATGTTTACGTTTATGAACGTGGCGCGTATTGGTACCGCAGTGCAAGGTTTAACAGCAGCAGAATATGCGTTCCAAGGCTCATTGACTTATGCCAAAGATCGCTTAGCAATGCGTTCATTATCTGGTGTTAAAGCCCCTGAAAAAGTCGCTGACCCTATCATTGTACATCCAGCCGTTCGTAACATGCTATTGACCGAAAAAGCCTTTGCTGAAGGTGGCCGTGCTTTGGTCTATTACCTCTCACATTTTGCCGATACAGTCGCAAAAGGCGAAGGCGATGCGCTTAAATTTGCTGATCAAATGTTGTCACTATTGACACCGATCGCTAAAGCGTTCTTGACTGAAACTGGTCTAGAAGCGGCTAACCATGGCGTACAGGTTTATGGTGGTCATGGCTTTATCAGCGAATGGGGCATGGAGCAAAACGTGCGTGATACGCGCATTGCTTGCTTATACGAAGGTACCACTGAAATCCAAGCACTCGATCTACTAGGTCGTAAAGTATTGGGCTCACAAGGCAAACTGCTTGCAAACTTCGTTAAAATCATCCAAACATTCTGTGAAGAAAACAAAGAAAATGACGAGATGGGTCAGTTTATTCGCCCACTTGCCAAGCACCTTAAAGAATGGGGTGATTTGACTGCACGCATCGGCATGCAAGCCACTGAAAACCCAGATGCGGTTGGCGGCGCTGCGGTTGATTATATGTATTTCAGCGGTTATGTGACGCTAGCCTACTTATGGGCACGCATGGCATTAGTAGCACAAACTGAACTTGCGAACGGTACTAGCGAACAAGCCTTCTACGACGCGAAAGTAAAAACCGCGCAGTTCTACTTTGCTAAGCTATTGCCACGTACCACCACTCACGTACAGCGTATCAGCACTGGTGTTGAACCATACATGAGCATGGACGTTGATCAGTTCGCTTTTTAATTAGACGTTAAATACTGCTAATACTGTATTTTTATCGGCAACATACTCAGGTGTGTTGCCGATTTTCTTAGCACTATTAAAATTAATAACGAGTAGAGTCAACACTTTCAAGAAATCTAACCTTTTGTAAAAATCTATTCTTATTTTTATAAAGGCTATCCTTTATCAATACTTTTGGTGTACGCACAATTCACGAAGAAACACACCCGTGCGCAAGCTTATTTGCTAAACTTTGATTATTAACCGCTAAGGTTAGACCAAAAGAACAATTGATATCTTTAACAACTTTAATTTTATTTATTTGAACCAAAGGAATGTTTATGGCTGTTTATAATGCCCCTCTGAATGACATGCGCTTTATCTTAAATGACGTATTTAACGCGCCTAAATTTTGGCAGAACAACGAAAACCTAGCTCATGTCGACATGGAAACCGTCGATATGATTTTGGAAGAAATGGCAAAACTGTCAAAAAACATTCTTTTGCCAATCAACCGCAGCGGCGATGAAGAAGGCGCAACCTTTGAAGGTAATGGCGTCGTCACGACTCCTACTGGATTTAAAGAAGCGTATAAACAGTATGCTGAATCAGGCTGGGTTGGCTTAAGCGGTAACGCTGAATACGGTGGTCAAGGTTTCCCAAAAATGGTGACCATGCTGACTGAAGAGATGGTATTCACTGCCAACCAATCATTTGCCCTCTACCCTAACCTAACCGTTGGCGCAACACTGTGCCTAAACGCAGCGGCTTCTGAAGAGCAAAAGCAAACTTACTTAGAAAAAATGTACAACGGCGAGTGGGCGGGCACCATGTGCTTGACAGAGCCACATGCTGGTACTGACTTAGGTATTATCAAAACCAAAGCTATCCCTAATGATGACGGTAGCTATGACATCTCTGGTACCAAAATCTTTATTACTGGCGGCGAGCATGACTTAACCGAAAATATCATTCATTTGGTACTGGCAAAAACTCCTAATGCGCCAGAAGGCTCAAAAGGTATTTCGTTATTTGTCGTACCAAAATTTTTAGTGAATGAAGATGGCAGCTTAAGCGAGCGTAACACCCTAGCAGTCGGCTCTATCGAGCATAAAATGGGTATCAAAGCCTCAGCCACTTGTGTCATGAACTTTGACAGCGCTAAAGGCTGGATGGTTGGTGCCGAAAACACGGGTTTGTCTTCAATGTTCATTATGATGAACTATGAGCGTGTCACCATGGGTCTGCAAGGCCTTGGTGGTTCTGAGCTTGCTTATCAGAATGCGGCACTATATGCCAATGACCGTGGTCAAGGTCGTAGTGATACCCAACTGCAAAGCCCAGAAAAGCCTGCTGATGCGATCATTCATCATGCCGATGTACGCCGTATGCTATTGAACGCCAAAGCCAACACCGAAGCGTCGCGTTGCTTTGCCATGTACGTTGCCAAAAATCTTGATGAAGAGAAGTTCAGTACTGATCCAGAGGCCGCTCAAGCTGCTGCCGCACGTGTTGCTCTATTGACGCCAGTGGCTAAAGCGTTCTTGACTGATAAAGCGCTAGAAGCGACCATTGATTGCCAGCAAGTATTTGGCGGTCATGGCTATATCCGCGAATGGGGTATGGAGCAAATCGTTCGTGATACCCGTATTGCCCAGATTTATGAAGGCACCAACGGTATTCAAGCACTCGATCTACTAGGTCGTAAAGTGGCGAAAAATAACGGCAAATACGTCACTCATTTCTTAGGTGAAATTCGTGATTTCGTCAATAACATGCAAGCGGATCATGGTATCAAGCAAGCAACGCTAGATGCTGCAGATACTATCGAAGCGCTAACCAACACTGTGCTTAGCAACATTGGCGAGCGTAAAAACGAAGTCAATGGCTGTGCCGTTGACTACATGCATGCCTTTGGTTACCTCGCTTATTCGTATATGTTTGCGTTGATGGTAGAAGCAGCTAACGGTAAAGAAGGTGAGTTTTATACCAATAAAGCCAAGCTTGCCGATTATTTCGTCGGTCGTATTTTGCCACGTATCGATGCTCATGCACAAATGGTTCAAGCTGGTAGTGATCCAATGATGAACTTTGATCTTAGCTACTTTGATGTACCTGCTAGCTAATTTCTTACTTTTATAATAAAGTAGGCAATACCGCACTACGATAAGGGGACAGTCACGCTACTGTCCCTTTTTTTGCCAAAAATATCATCACAGCGATGGTTTCCACAATCGATATAATGAGCGCCACAAAATAACTGCTAACAAAATAATTAACCGCTCAGGCATTGTTACGATTAAAATAACGCAAAGTCACAACATTAAGATTGCTACAGATATCTTTAACGCCGAAACCAATAAGCTCTGAACCAATAACTTCCAAACTAGTGAGCTGCAAATTAGAAACCTAACCATCAATAGTGGTAGATATCGCGACATTGATAGCCAATATAGCCTCAAAACACTTATATCTTTGCTCATACTAAATAATAACAATGATTGAAATAACCACCACAAGGGATGCAATGTGTCAGAAATAAAACACATTTTACAACAGATTACAGCCTTAAGTGATGTGCCAGATCCTGCGGTACTCAAGCGCTTAATCGATGAGCTACGAGTGAGTGATAAAGAGCCCACGTTAGCCAATCAAAACATTCAAGAGCTGATTGATATTTTACGTCAACATCCAGAATATGCAGATGGACTGTCAAGTTTCGTCTTAAAACTGATTATTGAATATCGCCAAATTGCTTTATATACCGATACCGGCATCATGTCGGATCAGGGCTTTTTTAATAGTCTACGTCGCCTTATCGGGCACCGTTTTTTACCGCTACTGCCACAAGAAGATTCTGTCGTAGAATTGGTCGGTTATTTATTTGATAAACGCTCTGACGAGCGCTGGCTTGCCAATATTAAAAAAGACAAATGGGATGAACTGGTTGAGCTACTCAAAGTCGATGAGCAGCATTTAAACTTAGTTGCGACAGCAAAAAACAGTATTTTGAACGCGATTATCATTTTGTCATACCGTATCAGCGGTATTGGCTTGCATCCAGATTTGATGGAATTTTATCCGCAAATGCTGAATTATTCAGCGTCATTTGTGGCACAAAATCAAGAGGCGGTCTTATACGTCAATCAGTACCGAGAAGCGCATGAGCTTGATACTTTAACGGATATTACGCCCGAAAAAGCAGTAGACCCTGCGCCGTTACTGGTCATGATTGAACAATGCGAAGATATCGTTGCCACCATACGCAAGCGCATTTATAAAACGGGAATCTCTATTCGCCTGACCAACATGATGCTGCGTTTAGACCAAAGCTTGCAGCGTATGCGCATCCTAACTGAACTAGTAGCAGATAATTATGATAAGCGTGATCAGGCGCTCATTGAGTTGATTCAAGCGCTGATTACCACTGCGAGCCGCCGTTATAGTATTGGATACTTAATTGATAATAATACCAAGCTGCTGTCGCGCAAAGTCACTGAAAATGCCAGCCGCGTGGGTGAACATTATATTAGTACCGATAAATCGGGCTATCAAAAAATGTTCAAGAAAGCCTCTATCGGTGGTTTTATTATTGCTTTTATGGCAACGCTTAAGATATTAGCCTATAACCTGGCCCTTGCACCGATGGGACGCGCCTTTGTAAATAGTATGATTTATGGATTGGGTTTTGTTTTTATCCATATCGTTCATGGTACAGTTGCTACCAAACAGCCTGCTATGACGGCGGCGGCAATTGCCTCTACTATCTCGGACGGTTCTGGCAAAAAGTCACACCAGTTAAATAAACTATCAGAGTTGGTGGTCGATATTTTACGTACCCAGTTTGTGGCGATTATGGGTAATATTATGCTAGCGATACCAGTCGCTCTGATTATCTCTTTTGCATGGCTACAATATACTGGTGCACCGATGATCAATACCGATAAGGCTGCACACTTACTGCATGATCTTGACCCCTTTCATTCACTGGCACTACCCCATGCGGCCATTGCTGGCGTCTATTTATTTTTATCGGGTCTTATTGCTGGTTACTACGATAACTTGGCGGTCTACAACCAAATCGGTGCCCGTATTCAGCGCCACAAACTACTTCAATACCTACTACCAAAAACTTGGTTACAGCGTTTAGGCGGTTTTATAGAAGCCAACCTTGGCGCCATTATGGGCAATTTCTTGTTCGGGGTGTTCTTAGGTAGCACTGCAACAATTGGCTATTTATTTGGCTTACCGATTGATATTCGCCACATTGCGTTTGCCTCGGCGAATTTGGCGCATGGACTGTTTAATATATCTGCCAACCAGTGGGATTGGCAGATTGTGTTTATTTCTATTTTAGGCGTTGCCCTTATCGGCATGGTGAACCTCATGGTCAGCTTTTCGCTCGCCTTATTTGTGGCACTACGCTCTAAAGAAGTCAAATTCATGGAATGGAGTCGTTTAACCAAGCAGCTTTTCAGCCATATGCTTACCCATCCTTCAGACTTTTTCTGGCCACGTGATAAGCCAATGAAGTATGCTCGTATCGACAGCCAAGGACATATGATTTTTGACGATACCAGCGCTCATAAAGGAGGACAAAGTATTCCCAATAATTATGTCGTGCGCCGTTTGTCTGATGTAAAAATCCTACCTAAATCCAAGCAAAAAAGCATGCAAAATGAACAGGCTATCACAGATATAGATTACGATAATAACATCTCAAATGCTGACACTGACGCTGCGCTAAAAAGTCGGGAAACACACAGTACCACCAATCATATCAGTACCAAAAAAACCATTGAGCTCGATGATGGGCTGATAGATGAGGAGCTCAATAGCGTCCCTTATAGTAGTGATATTCAATATGATAAAGCGCATAACGCCTTTACTGAGGGTAATGAGACGACTGCCCATCCTGAAAATGATAACAGCAACCCTGAAAACAAGGCCACGGGCGATGCTAAAACCTCACTACCTAAACCAAAAAAACCACCGAACCTACCCAGCTAATGGGAAGGTTTTAGTGGTTTAATAAATCGTTTGGATAAGCCAAATAGTTACGGCGTGACCTCACTTTAAAAACGGAGATAGAAATGAGCCCATGCCCTAATATTATGTATCTGGCTGTAAGCAGTGGGCACTTGACATGATAATTTTTCCATCACTCAAGCGATAAGCCAATAGATCATTCCCCCAAACGCAGCCGCCGTCAAGTGCGCGCGCATACGGTAAGTCTACCTCACCTTTCAGCGCTGCCCAATGCCCAAATAGTATCTTGCGAGTCCGCGGCACTTGCCATTCAAACCAAGGCAAAAACCCCTCTGGCATAGATGCTTCTAACCCTGCTGAAAAGCTAAATTCTAACGTGCCGTCTTGTTTGCACAGCCGCATACGAGTGAAATAATTGGCAATTGCACGCATTTTGGTAAAGCCATTAATATCTGGATGCCAGTCATCAGCAGTCTTGCTATATAAATTCGGCAATAAACGATCCAACTGTTTTAAACTACTTTGCAGTTGTGACTCTAACTGCTGCGCGTAATTTGCTGCCGCCTCAATCGTCCAATGCGGTGGAATACCAGCATGAACCAAGACCGTCTGCTCATCAGGAAAAGCCAATACTGGCTGATGACGTAGCCATTCAAGCAGTTCATCGCAATCATCGGCAGCAAAAATAGGCGCTGTCTGATCCTTTTTTTTAATCTTTGCCGCACCACGCCAGACAGCGATCAAATTGAGATCATGATTGCCGAGTACTGTCGCGGCTGCGCCTTGCTGGCAAAGTGCTTTGACATGACGCAAGGTACTCAACGAATCTTCACCACGTGCCACCAAGTCCCCTGCAAACCATAGCTTGTCTTGTGCAGGATCAAAATCCAATATTTCAAGTAAATGAAGGTACGCCGCATAGCAACCTTGCAGGTCACCGATGACATACTGATGGCGAAAGCTCATAAATCCTCAGTGTTTTTACGTGATAGTTTTATGTGAAAATTTTATATCGTCATTTCCATATAAATGTCTTTGACGACGAATCGGCAGTAGCTCAATTTAAACCACTACTTTACGCGCTTGATTGCTCAAATTCACAAAATCCTTCACACTTAAGACTTCAGGACGTGCTTGTGGGTCGATGCTACACGCTGCAAAATCTTCTTCGCTCAGTGTCGGTAGCAACGTTGATTTTTTAAAGATGGCACGTAGCGTCTTACGGCGATGGTTAAAGGTTTCACGTACCACAAGCGCGAAATACTCTTCGTCCTCTGCGACGACTGGCTTAATAATATGCGGCGTCAAACGAAAAACCGCACTGGTCACTTTTGGTGGCGGATTAAAAGCACCACGTGGTACGGTCAGTAGATAATCGGTATGGCAGTGATACTGCATAATGACAGATAGGCGACCATAAGTTTTGCTACCGACATCCGCCGTAATCCGATCGACCACTTCTTTTTGCAGCATAAAGTGCATGTCTTGAATCACATCGGCATAACTGAGCAAATGAAATAAGATAGGCGTAGAAATATTATACGGCAGATTACCAACCACACGGAGCTTGCCCCGCTCATCGCTATACAGCTCGCGATAGTCGACATGCATGGCATTGTCTTTGATGATCGTAAAGTTTGGATGGCTGTTGGCACCGATACGAATACGCAGGCTGTCTGCCAAATCACGATCCAGCTCGACCACAGTCATCGCATCCACCTCTGCCAATAATGGCTCAGTCAGTGCGCCCATCCCTGGCCCAATCTCAATCAAATTGTCATCGCACTCTAAACGAATGCTCTCAACAATCTCACGGATGACACTGCGATCATGTAAGAAGTTTTGACCAAAGCGCTTACGCGGTTGGTGTTTGGCAGCGCGTAGGCTGTTGGTAATAGACTGAGCATCAAACGAAATTTTGGACATAAAAAAGTCTTAATGGGTAAAAGATAAATGGGCTATAGCACTATGGCAGCAATATACTGGTTTTATAGGCGCTTTTATTGGCTCGTTTTGTAATACGAAATTATACCACAGCTCGTAAATTTGCTGTATTTTTGAGACATTTTATCGATAAACCATTCATATCTTAGCGCAATCGACACAGTGCCTTATTTTGTTCTAAAATCGTTTATTATAAGAGTATTATGAGAGTAAGCATGGTTCCCTAGTGAGGACTCGAATACTAGGCTGTAAGCTAATGGTATTAAGGTTTTAAGGTTTTAACTCACTGAAATAACCATAGTGTACTTCACGGTGTACTTACCATACATATTCTACCTATGATCGGTGAGCTATACAGGCATCGAGCTTCTAGTGTTAGATGCAACTTTAGTAATGATGAAATAATCAGCGTCAGTCTTAATAATAAATCATTTATCAATTGCTAAGGCATCAAAAAAAATACTGATATAGGAAAATGGCATGAAAACAGATGATCAAATCATTTATCAAAAAATAGGTGAGTTGCTATGGTCAGTAATGTCTCTGAAAGATAATAAGATTGTTTTTAGAGGACGTATTTATTCTGAACATCAAGACTTTCAGTTACTATGTGAAACAAATGAAGGGCCTAAATATGTAGAAATGACAAATGATCTTTTCTTTGATTTACGAAAGCTGATGGAAGACTTGAAGCAATGCTTAATTTTCAATAAAGAACCTTGGACACAGTTTAAAGTTGTCTTAAATGAAGATGGTAATTTTAAAATTGATTTCGCTTATATTTCTGAAGAAGATAGTTGGCCTGGTTTATATATGAGGTCAGTTAGCGACTTAGATCAGACTGAGCTTGATGAATACTATATCCCTATGAAGGAATGGGAAAGATGTGTGAGTTTTAAGAAGTAAAAAGGCAGCTCAAATTCTCTATAAATAAAGCATAGTTTCGTAGAGTATATGAGAGTCAGGTTTTTGATGCTACTAGATCGGTGCGCTATACAGGCATCGATCTGCTAACTATATTTAGCTTCGCTTGCTCAAAATTGTCTAATAATTATTAGATATAACAGTTTTAAGCAATATGCATAGTTTCTATATATCCTGCTATGGGTTCTCTTTCTAAAAATAAAATCCATGCCTTCGTAATGTCTTGAAGCTTAGTACGACTTACTTTAATACTCTGAATTTCATCATATAAAAAACTTACTCTCACCCCATCATTACGTATTTTAGCAGAATAAGAATTGCTACTTATATCAGCCTCATACGTTGAAGGGCTACCTAGCGCTCTTAAGCATTCTTTCAAATATTCAATATGTGATTTTAGCGAAGCCCCTCCACTGTCTACTAAATATGATGCAATCAAATTTTCCATATCATCTTCTATTCTGTTAGGAAGAATTGTTGCATGTAAACTCTCAGAGTCAGGAAATTTAAAATAGCAGAACGTAAAGATCATAATCTATTCTCAAAAATGCTATTACTAGGTTGTAGCCATAATGAGCCATAAACAAAATATATCCGTAAATATTTTCTATTCAGAGTGATGATTAACTAATAGGGTATACCCCAAGGGAACCAGTTATTTCACCCCTCAAACCTATTAACAAACCACTTAAAACAGACTGGTATAATGGAACCACTTATATTAAACCCTGTTTGATAATTCATAAATAGCCATCATTCACACCAAAGTTACCCAATACTGCGTGATAAATGTCGCTAAGGTGCCGGCTTATGCAAGAGGTCTATTTAATAAGCGATTTATCTGCCATCTCGTTTGCCATTTTTAATGCTTGATACAAGCTAGTGGCACTAGCATTGCCGCGCCCCGCTAAATCAAGCGCCGTACCGTGATCAACTGAGGTACGAATATACGGCAGTCCTAAAGTAAGATTGACGGTATCACCAAAACCATGTGATTTCAGCACTGGCAACCCTTGATCGTGATACATAGCAATCACCGCATCACAGTTGGCTAAATGTCTGGGTGTAAATAACGTATCCGCTGGCATTGCCTCTGATATATCGACGCCTGCTTTGATAAACTCATGCAATACGGGGTTGATAATCTCAATCTCCTCGACGCCTAAATGCCCACCCTCGCCTGCATGTGGATTAAGACCACAGACTAAAATACGTGGCTGCGTTAAGCCAAATTTTGCTTTCATCTCATCGACGACAATTTGTACGGTCTGGCGTACATTGTCAGACGTGATTGCAGCAGGGATATCTTTTAGCGGTAAATGAGTGGTAACAAGCGCCACTTTCATGGCTTGATTGGCGAGCATCATAACCACTTTATCACAGCCACTTTGCTGCATAAAAAACTCTGTATGACCGCTAAACATTGTGCCATCTAATAGCTCAATATCAGCTTCTATCAATGCAGACTTTTGCAATGGTCCAGTGACGATAGCAGCCACTATTTTGTTGGTTGCCAACTGATGGGCAATGTCTAACTGCTTAGCAACCATTGCTGAATTGCGCGTGTTAATTTTCCCGCAGACAACTGGCTCAGCACAAGATATATTAAGTAGAATAAAAGAACTATCCACGTCCGTATCTGGCTGCGACATCTGCTCTACAACGTTAAGATTAAAGTCATCGGCATCGATATCAATAGTTTGCCAGATGGGAAGGTTTTTCAATACATCAGCTGCAACCAACTCATCTGCGCGCTTTGTTATAGCGGTGCTATCGGCAGTGACCCAAATTGGACGTTCAAAATCTTGCAATTTACCCTCAGCCGCTAATAGCAGCACGATATCCATCCCAATACCAGCAGGCTCACCAGTTGTGATTAATAATGGCAATTTTTTTTGTATATCTTGCATCATAACTACGCCTTTATATTTATATTGAGTCGTGAATTTTATTGTATTTTTTATAGGAAAAATAAGTACTGACACTTATATTGTATAGATGATTTTTTACTTATTACAACCGTCATCTAGAATAGATAGTTGTCTATCGGTGCCGAAAAAAGCCTATTATGTGTTAAACTTTCGCTTTTCATTATAGCATTTACCAGTCAACACCGAGATCAGGTTTTGGTACTTCAATTATAGTGGCACGTGGCGTTTTATTTGCTGTATCAGCACCCAATGAAACCCTGATATCACATACCCATTTATACCCTCTTTTATATCGACTTTTGACACATTAGGCAATCATGGCAGACAACGAAAAAACCGACGACTTACTCAATCAGACACCGCCGCACAATATCGACATTGAAAAGGCATTGCTCGCGTCCTTAATGAGTATCGAAGAGGCGTACGACAAGATTGCTGATATCGTTACCAAAGATGATTTTTATGCAGGGCGACATCAGTATATTTTTGATGCTATTGCTCATTTAGCGGCAGTCAACGAACCCTATGATACGGTCATGGTACACGACTGGCTAGAAGCACAAAAACTCCTTAAAAGTGCAGGCGGCGATAGCTACTTGGCAGATATTTTGAGCCAAAGCCCTGCGACCTTGTTTAACCTGACCGCCTATGCTCAGCGCGTCCGTGAACTATCTACTCTACGCCAACTGATTACGACTGGCAATGAGATGCTCACGCTCGCCTATAATCCTAAGGACCAGACCGTCAGTGATATTTTAGACAGTGTTGAGGGTAAGATATTTAGCATCAATGAGCAGCACAATAAACGCGCTGAACAGCGTGGACCTGTGGGTATTACGGCTGTTTTGACCAACGTTATTGATAAAATTCAAGAGCTAAAATCCAATCCCGATGGCATGATTGGTTTACAGACGCCGTTTGCTGAGTTAAATAATAAAACCCAAGGCTTGCAGGCAGGTGACTTAATCATCGTGGCTGCGCGCCCTTCTATGGGTAAAACCACCTTTGCCATGAACTTGGCAGAAGGTATTTTATTTAACGAAGATCTGCCTGTTGTGGTGTTTTCGATGGAGATGCCTGCTGAGTCTATCGTCATGCGTTTGCTGTCCTCATGGGGCGCGATTAATCAGACGCATCTGCGTTCTGGGCAAATGAATGAAGATGAATGGGCAAAAATGATGAACGCCATTCAGCACTTGCAATCAAAGCATCTCTATATTGATGATAGTACTGCTTTGCCACCCTCTGAGATGCGTTCACGCTGCCGCCGTATCGCCAAAAATCATGATGGCAAGCTTGGCGCTATCGTCGTCGATTATCTCCAGTTGATGAAAGTGCCAAACCTAGATGGCAACCGTGTTGGGGAAATCTCTGAGATTTCACGGAGTCTCAAAGCGCTAGCACGTGAGCTTGAATGCCCTGTTATCGCTTTGTCGCAGCTTAACCGCAGTCTAGAAAACCGCCCTAACAAGCGCCCTATCATGTCGGATTTGCGGGAATCGGGTGCGATTGAGCAGGACGCCGATTTGATTATGTTCATCTATCGTGATGAGGTTTATAATGAGAATACAGACCACAAAGGCGTGGCTGAAATCATTATTGGTAAGCAGCGTAACGGCCCTATCGGCACTATACGTTTGGGCTTTGAAGGGCAATTTACCCGCTTTATTAACCTAACACCAGAATACTATCAAAATGTCAGTTTCGAGAACGACGAATGATCAATCTTATAAAACTTAAGCCTAATAAAGCTAAGCCTGATAAAGACTAAAGCTTCATCATAAGCGAACAAATAGTTTTTAATAAAATAGCCAGTGCTGCATTAGCCCAATTGATGCAGTACTGGCTTTATAATTTCATAATTCTACTTATAAAGAAGCCAATTATGCGTACTATCACAATCAAACCACAAGCCATTACTCACAACTTAAACCAAGTTAAAAAAATGGCAGCAAACTCTAAAGTCCTAGCCATGGTCAAGTCCAACGCTTACGGACATGGCGTGGCAGCAGTATTACCTGCATTGCACCAAGCAGACGGTATTGGTGTTGCAACCTTGACTGAGGCGCTAGAAGCTCGGCAGTTAGGCTGGGACAAAACGATTAGTTTGATTGAAGGGGCATTTACCGATAATGAGTGGCAGCAAGCCATTGAGCATGATATTAGCTGCGTGATTCACCATGCGCCGCAGTTGCAGTGGGCACTCGACAATATCCCACCAGCCAATAGTGCGACCAGAGTGGTTTGGCTTAAATATAATACTGGTATGAACCGTCTAGGCTTCAACGCTGAAGGTGTTATGGCAGCGGCTAAGCGTCTGCATGAAGCGGGATATCAGCTGATACTAACCACGCATTTTGCTAATGCCGATGACAGCACTCATCCATTAAACTCAATGCAAATTCAGCGTTTTTCGGAGGTATTAGATACCTTACAAGCGACCATTAGCGCTGATATTAAAGGCTCATTATGCAATTCAGCCGGTATCGTCAATTTTCCAGAGCATCATTATGATTGGGTACGTCCCGGCATTATTTTATATGGTAGCACCCCTGTCATTGATAAAAACGCGCATGAGTTAGACTTACAGCCAGTGATGGATTTCAGCGCACAAATTATCGCCCTGCAAACAGTTCAGGCAGACAATGCTATTGGCTATGGCAGTCGTTGGACAGCGCAGAAAGACACTAGAACCGCACTGGTGAGTGTCGGCTACGGTGATGGTTACCCTCGTGTCATCAGCGATGAAGCCTATGTCACTGTTATAGATACTGCCAACGATCAAAGCTACCGATGCGCAGTCATTGGACGCGTGGCAATGGATATGATTGTCATTGATGTCAGTACCGCGCCAGAAGACATTGCGTTAGACAGCAAAGTAATACTGTGGGGTGATGCTCCGCACGTCGATGAAGTCGCCGCACATGCAGGTACGATTAGCTATGAGCTACTATGCCGCCTAAGCATTCGCCCAAATCGCATACAAGTATAATTATACTGACCTCGTCACTGTTCATGTAATGTCTGTTTGCCAGACTTATAAATCACGGCAAATTGGACATTTACATTAAGCCTAATTGCGCTATACTAAAAGTTTGTTGTCACCCCAGTATACGCACTGACGCGATGCTATTAAAGACTGATGACGTTTCACTGACTGCGATCGACTGCTAGGATTACTATGAGTTTGCGCCATTTTTTGACCTTATCTGATTTAACCAAACAAGAACTAGAAAACCTTATAAAACGCGCCAGCGAATTGCGCAAGATGCAACACGCAGGCGAGATATATCAGCCGTTTGTTGGTCGTACGCTTGGCATGATATTTGAAAAATCCTCAACCCGTACGCGCATCTCATTTGAGACAGGTATGGGTCAGTTTGGTGGTAGTGCTATCTTTTTGTCGCCAAATGATACCCAGCTTGGGCGTGGTGAGCCACTAGAAGACTCTGCTCGTGTCATATCGAGCATGGTCGATATCATCATGATTCGTACCTTTGGTCACGAAAAAGTTGAGACCTTTGCTGAATACTCAAGTGTGCCGATTATAAATGCTTTAACTGATGAATTTCATCCTTGCCAGCTACTGGCTGATATGCAAACCTATTATGAGCACCGCGGTAGTATCGAAAATAAAATCGTCACTTGGGTTGGTGATGGCAATAATATGTGTGCATCCTATATGCAAGCAGCCCATCAGTTTGGTTTTGAGCTACGCGTCGCTGCGCCTTATGGGTTTGAGCCTGACCCTGAGCTGATGAAACGCTTCTCGCATTGCGTCAGTATTGTCGAAAACGTACAAGAAGCCGCGAAAGATTCAAATTTAATTGTCACCGATGTATGGGCAAGCATGGGACAAGAGTCTGAACAAAATACTCGTGCGCGCCGTTTTGCCGCTTATCAAGTAACGCCATCGCTATTGGACAAAGCCGATCCTGAAGTGGTATTTATGCACTGTCTGCCCGCGCATCGTGGTGAGGAGATCTCTCATGATATGCTTGACGACCCACGCTCAGTGGTATGGGATGAAGCAGAGAACCGCTTACATGCGCAAAAAGCCTTGATGGAATTTTTGTTAAAAGATAAAATTAAACTTTAAACAATGTAGCCATAATCTATTTATGGAAGAGTAAGTACGAAAAAGGCAGACCACATTTAGTGTGATCTGCCTTTTTATTTTATGATGAACGATAAGCCACTGCTTAACCGATTTTTAACGAGTAAGCATTTTTTAACGAATAAGTGTCGTCACACCATTACTACCTGCTTTCAGCAATACATCAGCTTGATTGGCCGCAAAAATACCATTACACACGACACCCACAATATTATTCAGCTCTTTTTCAAGCGCTATCGGATTACTAACATCCAAATCATAAGTATCTAAGATGACGTTGCCATAATCAGTCACAAAATCTTCGCGGTAAACTGGCTCACCGCCCATACGGGCTAATTGCCGTGCGACATAAGAACGTGCTTGCGGCAGTACCTCAATCGGAACAGGAAACTCGCGACCTAGCACCTCAACGCTTTTGCTCTCATCAACCATACATATAAATTTGTTAGAAGCCGCTGCCACGATTTTCTCACGAGTGAGCGCGCCGCCGCCGCCTTTTATCAATTGCAAATGCTCATTGACCTCATCTGCCCCATCGATATAAATATCAAGCGTACCAGCAAAGTTTAAATCCACTATCTCAATACCAAGGGCACGAAGTTTGTCTTCAGTGACCTGTGAGCTAGCCACCGCGCCAGCAAGCTTTACAGTTGGCAATAATTCAATCAAACAGTTGACCGTACTGCCTGTGCCTACTCCAAGTATCATGTCATCTTCGATATAACTTAGAGCCGCTTTGGCTGCGGCTTGCTTTTGTGCTTGCTGATCACTCATCATAAATCCTTGGCAAAATAAACGTATCGCTTTAAAAAAAGTAAAGGGTAAAAAGGTAAAATGCGCCGCCATTATACCCGATGAGTTTAATGAATGTCTTGCGATTAGCGTGGCTATTACGCTGACATTGATTCAAATTTTAAAATGAAGACAGATAAGGCAACCAAACAACCAAAGCCAGTAGCGTGACCAATAGTACGGGCGGGGTAATGAGCAGTCCAATCTTCATATACTGCCCCCAACTGATTTTATAGTCTTTTTCTGCCAATACATGGAGCCACAATAAAGTCGCAAGGCTACCGATAGGTGTGAATTTCGGCCCCAAATCATTACCAATCACATTGGCATAAATCATGAGCTCTCGAGTGGCAGCAGGTACTTGCGCACTATCAATCGCCAGTGCACCAACCAAAGTGGACGGCATATTATTCATGACAGAGGCTACAATAGCAGAGAGGAATCCAGTTCCTACTGTTGCGATGACCGTACCCTGCTGCCCTAGCCAATTCAAAACTTGAGCACCATAGGCAGTCAATCCTGCATTGCCCAAGCCATAAACAACCAAGTACATACCGATTGAAAATAATACGATTTGCCAAGGCGCTTTTTTCAAAACATCGGATACAGAAACAACGGCATCACGACCCCCTTGCCACCAGCGACCTGCAATTGCCATTAATATTAACGCCGCCACTCCTGTCACCAATGAGATGGCAATGCCCAATGACTCAGTCGTAAAGTAGGCAATAAGTAGCAACGCGAGCAGTGGAAAGGCCGCTTTAAAGACCAGCGGATCTTCAATCGCAGACTCGGGCGCACTCAAATCAGCAATGGAGTAGTGTTTTGGAATGTGCCGCGCATAGACCACCCATAATACGGCGAGTGTCGCCAATACAGAAACAATATTGACCGGTATCATCACTGCTGCATAACGGCCAAAACCAATGTCAAAATAATTGGCACTAACAATATTGACCAGATTAGAAGTGACTAACGGCAGACTTGCGGTATCAGCAATGAAACCTGTCGCAATGATAAACGCTAAAGCAGATGGTGGTAAGAATTTGAGACGTAGTAAGATAGCGATAACAATCGGGGTCAATAGCAATGCTGCCCCATCATTGGCAAAAAACGCCGAGATAAACGCGCCTAAAATCACAATCATAGGAAACAGCAAACGTCCTTGCCCATTGCCTAGCCTAGCCACATGCAATGCTGCCCAGCCAAAAAATCCTGCTTTATCTAAGATAAGCGAGATGATGATAAGCGCCACAAAGGTAAAAGTCGCATCCCAAACGATGTCCCACACAATGCCAATATCGGAGAGCTTTACCACGCCAAAAGCCAAGGCAATCAACGCACCGCCCATTGCACTCCAGCCAATACCCAGTCCTTTGGGCTGCCATATCACTAAAACCAACGTCACGATAAATATAATCAATGCCAGCATTGAGTAACCTTTTTAGGCTTAATTATTATAAGAACAATTGAAGTATTAGAAAATAAATTAGAGTGATTTTTGATTGACGCGCTGCGACAGCTCCTCTGCGCTTTCTACCCGTTCAGAGTAACGGTCAGTCAGATAGGCTGAGCGTCCACGAGTCAGCCAAGTGAATTTTACCAACTCCTCACAAACATCCACGAGACGCAAATATAAAGGAGACTTATCCATACGATCATCGTCGTTAAATTCCAAAAAGGCTTTAGGAATAGAGGACTGATTGGGTATGGTAATCATCCGCATCCAACGCCCAAGAATGCGCAATTGGTTAACCGTATTGAAGCTTTGACTGCCACCGCTGACTTGCATCACTGCCAAAGTTTTGCCTTGAGTTGGACGTACACCACCTAATGATAATGGAATCCAGTCAATTTGTGCTTTCATAATACTGGTCATACTGCCATGACGTTCTGGGCTCACCCACAGCATACCTTCTGACCACTGCGCCAACTCTCGCAGCTCTTGTACTTTTGGATGATCTGCATCAGCAGCATCAGGCAATGGTAAACCCGTCGGATCAAAGGTTCGAACCTCACAACCATACCAACGCAATAGACGGCTCGCTTCTTCACTGGCCAGTTTAGAGAATGAGCGCTGGCGTAGAGAGCCATATAGCACCAATATTCTTGGCGCATGGCGCGGGTCATTTGTTCCAATTAAAGACTCAATATCGATAGGCTGTATACTGTCTGCATCAATATTGGGCAAATCACACAAATCGATCACATCTAAATCTGCTGTTTTATTTGCCATGATAAATCACTTCCCCATCTTCTTTAGTAAAGCTGCTCACGGGATTATCTAATAATTCAAATACGCGCTCAGACGGTCGGCATAATGCTGCGCCTTTATTGGTGACCACGATAGGGCGATTGATTAAAATAGGATGGTCAATCATCGCATCAATGATTTGATCGTCAGACAGTTCAGAACTGTCTAATCCTAGCTCATCATTGACAGGCTCTTTGCTTCGTAACAGCTCTCTTGGTGAAAGGTTTATCTTTGCCAACAGCTCAACTAAATAATCACGGCTTGGTGGGGTCTTAAGATATTCAATTACTTCTGGATTTTCGCCTGATGCTTTCATGATGGCCAATGTATTGCGAGACGTACCGCATTTTGGATTGTGAAAGATTAATGGTTTCATAGCAATCTCACTTATTGTCTGAATATGTTGTTTGAGTTCTGAATATATAGCTATATTACTCACTGTTTACGTCATTAGTATTAACAACCCCACATCCGCTTAAACTGTCCATAAGAGACGCACACAATTCTGGATGTCCCGCACAACAATCTTGCAATAGAAACTGAATAACCTCCTCCATATGTGACAGTGAGGCGCGATAAATTATCTGCCGACTGTGCCGTTGAGACACCACCCACCCTGCACGAGCCAGCACGGATAGATGAGCTGACATTGTGTTATGAGGCACAGACAGTTTGCGAGCTATTTCACCCGCTGGCAGACCAACGGGCTCTTGGCTGACAAGCAACCTAAAGGCCTTGAGACGAGTATCTTGAGAGAGCGCAGCAAAGCTGTCGATAGCATTAATTATTTCCATATGTCCAATAATACAGACATATGGAAATAATTCAATATTTTATTTAAAAAATATTGAGATAAAACCAACCCTATCTTTCATCAAAACTTAAAATCGCTGCAAAAACTGCAATAGGGTCTTGCAAGACCGTTAAAATCAGCATAGGCTAATCTATTTAATTTTTCTATTCATCCACACTTTTTATTAGGGAACATTATGCTGTCACATTGGGTACGAGCCATCTTGCAAGCCACCGTCTATGACGTGGCAATTCAAACACCACTTGAAGCGGCGCCCAAGCTGACCCAACGTTTTGCTAATGACATTCGTTTTAAACGCGAAGACTTGCAACCGGTCAAATCCTTTAAATTGCGTGGTGCCTATAATCGAATTAGTCAATTAAGTGATGAGCAAAAAGTACGCGGCGTCATTTGCGCCTCAGCAGGTAATCATGCCCAAGGGGTTGCTTATTCTGCCCGTAAACTTGCCCTAAACAATATCATCGTGATGCCGACCACTACACCTGACATTAAAGTAGATGCAGTAAAGGCGCTTGGCGGCAATGTCGATTTGTATGGTGATAGCTTCGATGAAGCCAACCGTTATGCAATCAATCGCGCTGAAACAGAAGGTCTGACCTTTATCCCACCTTACGATGATGAATTGGTCATTGCCGGACAAGGTACCATTGGTCTTGAGCTCACCCAGCAATGGCGCAACATGGATTATGTGTTTGTTGCGGTTGGCGGTGGTGGTCTCATCTCAGGTGTCGCGGCATTCTTAGGTGAAGTTGCGCCGCATGTCAAAGTGATTGCGGTAGAAGCAGAGCAATCAGCTTCTCTTAAAGCGGCGCTTGAAGCCAATGAGCGCGTTAAGCTTGAGCAAGTTGGACTGTTCGTCGATGGCGTGGCAGTTGCTCAAATCGGCGAATTGCCATTTGAAATTGTCCGCATGCAAAAGAGTGATAAATCAGGTCCTTTAGTCGAGCCTGAAGTGGTGACTTGTACTAATGACGAAGTATGCGCGGCGGTTAAAGACATCTTTGAAGAAAATCGCAGTATCGTTGAGCCTGCGGGCGCGTTACCCGTTGCTGGTATGAAAAAATATATCGAAGCCCATAATCTGCAAGGTAAAAACTGCGTCGGTATTATTTGCGGTGCCAATATGAACTTTGACCGCCTACGTTATATCGCTGAGCGTACTGAGATTGGTGAGAAAAAAGAAGCCATCTTTGGTGTGACAATTCCTGAGCAGACAGGCGCTTTCTTAAACTTCTGCCGTAGCTTACATGGACGCAATATCACTGAATTTAATTACCGCGCTGATAGTAAAAAATCACCTGATTCCATGGAACCTGCGGCAATTTTTGTCGGTATCGCACTAAAAGAAGGCGACAAAGAGCGTAAAACCATTCGTACGCAATTGGCAGCTGATGGCTACACGGCTCATGATCTGACCGATGATGATATTGCCAAATCGCATATCCGCCACTTGATTGGTGGTCATGCGCATGTTGCAAACGAGCAATTATTAAGTGTGGTTTTCCCTGAACGTCCAGGGGCATTGCTGAAGTTTTTAGAAAAGCTAGGTGATGACTTTAATATCACTTTGTTTCATTATCGCAATCATGGGGCCGCCGAAGGTCGCGTACTGGTCGGTTTGCAAGCGTCTGAGGGTAACTCTCGTCAATTACAAGACGCGTTACTCGATATCGGCTATGACTGCACCATGCTCAATGACAATATCGGTTATCAATTATTTTTGAAATAAAAATAGACTATCAATCCATCAATGGCTGTTTGTTAATCACTAAAAAGCCGCCATTGATGAATGAACAGTGATTATGCATTGGTAGCTTTCATTAATTCATAGCGACCATGACTAGGTAATAAACCGTGACTCAAAAGATATTGATCTTTGTATTATTACTGGTTTTAGCACTTTTGGGTTATAAGATGCTGCAACCTGACAACACGACCAGTAACCCTATTGCTAACGTTGCGACTGATACTCCAGTTGACGCTGATTTTACCTCAACTGATCTGGATGATATACCGCCAACGTACGTCGACTCAGATGCAACGTCAACATCAGTCTCGGCAGTAAAACCAGTACTCACGTCGTCAGTATCAAGCTTTACCTGTGATGGCAGGAAGCATTGCTCTCAGATGACGTCATGCGCAGAAGCCACTTACTTTGTACAACACTGCCCGAATACCAAAATGGATGGTAATAATGACGGTATCCCATGTGAGCAGCAGTGGTGTCGCTGATTTTATATCAAATATAAACTGAGAACAGCATCCATACTCCTGCTATTTTTTCCGAAGAAAACCTAGAAAATATCATTGGATTTATCGCAGCCAATCCCTTAGCAACCTTGGTTGCTCAAACCAAAGATGGCATCGAAGCCTGCCATATACCACTCTTCTGGCATAACGATAACTTTATGCCTGATGCTAGTGTTGATTCTGATATTAACTCTAATGCTCAGCACGGCTATCTTTACGGTCATTTCGGTCGTAAAAATCCTATTTATCAGAACACCTTACCAGATACTGCGTGGTTAATTATTTTTCAAGATTCTGGACATTATATCAGCCCCAACTGGTATCCTAGCAAAGCGAAAACCCATAAAGAAGTGCCCACTTGGAACTATCAAAGTGTTCATATTCAATCCAAAATTGAGTTGCTTGAAGACGCCGATACGTTGAAATGGATATTAGCAACCATGACTGCACGGCAAGAGGTGCTATCCGACCATCCTTGGTCATTAGATGAGGCACCTGCTACTTATATCGATGCTATGTGCCGAGGGATTATTGGCTTTAAGCTGCCCATCGATTCTATACAAGCCCAATTTAAATTAAGCCAAAATAAAACCGTAGAAAATATCACAGGTGTGATTAATGGTTTAGCGCAGTTAAAGACAAATGATGCGGCAGAAATGGCGATGAAAGTTGCCAATCAGAATAATGGCTAAGACGAGACTTTCTCTCTTTACCATAAAAATCTATTTTTAAACATTTTGATAGCGCAGGGCTCTTTCAATTTGCAAAAAAGCCACCATTATTATTATCTTACTTTATGGATATCG
The DNA here is from genome assembly GCF_022129225.1 of Psychrobacter sp. Ps7. NCBI lineage: Bacteria > Pseudomonadati > Pseudomonadota > Gammaproteobacteria > Moraxellales > Moraxellaceae > Psychrobacter > Psychrobacter sp. Ps7. Next base: position 172,647 of record NZ_JADQAH010000001.1, read on the forward strand.
ATGAGGTTTTGATGAGTAAACACAACAAAAACCACAATCAGCCTAGCCATAGCCAACCTGATGTCGTGCGTATGCGCCTCGATAAGTGGTTGTGGGCAGCACGATTTTATCGGACACGTAATCTCGCCAAAGAAGCCATCGAAAGCGGACGGGTACATTATGCGGGTAGCCGCGTAAAGACCAGTAAAGAGATTATGGTTGGCGATGAACTACAGATTCGTCAAGGCTCAGCCACTGCCATGACTGAAAAGACCGTCATCGTTGAAGCACTAACGGCGCAACGTGGTAATGCGCTCGCTGCTAAAATTTTGTATTCAGAGACTGAAGAAAGCGAAGAGCGCCGCGCTTATCATGCTGAGCAGCGCAAACTTGCCAATCTTGCACGGCCTGATAATAAACCCAACAAAAAAGAGCGCCGTGACCTTCAACGCTTTAAGCACAAACAAGAATAAGCTGTTCAAAGTACGACCTTAGATTATAAATAATATCATCGAAAATTCGTGAACAGATGACCGTATTGTTTAGCTTCTACTCTTGCCATTCAAGGCATTAACCGTTACGCTGACAGCCGATTTACTTAATTAATTGCATGCTAATAAAAGCCGCACTAACATGCCGGTCTCTTATAGCATGTTTTTTTGTTATACAAGGTCATATTATGCTGATGAAAACCTGTACTCCGTCTTCTGTATTATTGGTTTGTTTGGGAAATATTTGCCGATCGCCAACGGCTGAAGAAGTCTTTCGTCAGCAAGCAGCGATTGCTGGATTGTCAATCAAAGTAGATTCAGCAGGAACGAGTGACTCGCATATCGGTCATGCGCCCGACACTCGCTCGCAACGCCATGCAAAAGCGCATGGTTATAAAATCAATAAACTGGTCGCCCGCCAAGTCAGTGCCGATGACTTTCGTAATTTTGATTTAATTCTAGCGATGGATACACAGAATTTAGCTGATTTACAAGCCATCAAAGACAGCTTGATAGAGACAGAAGACAATTTGGCTAAGTTGGCTTTATTTAGTGAGGAAGATCCTACTTATGGCGGCGACGATGTGCCAGATCCTTATAAAGGCGATGGTGATGACTTTGAAGAGGTGATTGAGCGTATTGAATCAAGCGCACAAGCGTGGATTGAAAGCTGGAAAGCTTGCTAACGATAAAGCTAACTTTCTGCCACCTTTGTGTCTTTCACCCTCTATAATAAACACTGTGTAATCCATTATCTATCTGCCACATGGGCTATGTTATGACCTCAGTTTCACGCTTGGATTCTAGTACTCAATTTGCCATGACCACTGATTTGCCAGCGAGCTTATTGACCCGTAAACTAGTCGATTTGTCACATGGTAATACCATGGCCTTAGCCTGTGTCGCGGATACTGTCGTGACACTGACGGCTGAAGCACAGCTTGACGATTTTATGGCAAATTATACAAAAGACATAGCGCAAAATAAGCCATTATTTGTGTTGTCTGGCGGTAGTAATGTGTTATTACCAGCGCATCTGAATGCTATCGTATTGCAGCCCCAAATGCGCGGTATCAGCCTAACCGCTCAGACAGATAGCCACGTCGATATCGCAGTAATGGCAGGCGAAAACTGGCATGACTTGGTGGTATATACGGTCAGTCAAGGTTGGTATGGGCTAGAAAATCTGGCACTAATCCCGGGGCTAACTGGTGCGGCACCCGTACAAAATATCGGTGCTTATGGTGTCCAACTAGAAGACTGCTTACAGTATGTACGAGCCTATCACTTACCCACTCAAACTTGGCATCATCTCACAGCCGCCGACTGCGAGTTTGGCTATCGTGACAGCATTTTTAAACGTGCGCCTAATACCTGGCTAATCAGCTGTGTTGGATTCAGATTACATACCGATGCAACCAAAATCCTAGCCAGCTATGGTGATGTGCAAACCGTTGCACAACGCTATGCCGAGCAAGACGATCGTACGCAGCCAGTGCCTGCGGATATCATGCAAGCGATTGTCGATATTCGTCAACAAAAACTCCCTAATCCCAAGCAGCTGCCAAATTGTGGTAGCTTTTTTCAAAACCCCATTATTCCTCAATCACACTTTACTGCTTTACAATCAACCTACCCTGCTATCGTCGGCTACGCTATGCCTGATGCCATGGTAAAGGTTGCGGCAGGCTGGTTGATTGAACAGACAGGCTTGAAAGGTGGTGGTATTGCACCGATTGTCACCCATCAGCAGCAAGCCTTGGTGCTGACCAATCATGCCCCTTATCACGCCACTCAAGACAATGTAGCAGATGCCCAACGACATATCGTCAATACGGTTTATGAAAAATTTGCGATTCAGTTAGCGCGTGAGCCAGTTTGGGTAAATACTGACGGCTCTATTGGGTATGATGAGCATGTGGTCTAAGCGGCTATTATCTAAGCGACTATGGCGTTATTACTTGCGTTCAGCTGAGCGTATGATAAAGCTATTTCGCATTATTAATATTACCTTTTTACTTGGTTCAACGACTGTTATTTTAGTACTCATCAGCCTATTCACGCCGCTGTTCTCCCAAGCGATTGTTTATCTATTTACGCTTTTGCCATTGCCCAGCCTACCCTCCGCTGCCTTGAGTTCACCGCCTACCGCTTATGTGGTGTTAGGCGGCGGACTAACCAATGATCATGACAATCAAATTATTCTTAATAGCTACAGCCTCAACCGTGCCCGTACCGCTGCCAGCGCTTATCACGACTTACCCCTACCTATTGTACTAAGCGGTGCTGAAGCGCCGTGGCTCGGTCAATGGCTCATTGAGCATGGTATTGATGGGCTGATAAGTGAAAATGCCAGTATGAATACCTGCGAAAATGCACGTTTTACCGCCAAACGTATTCCACTGCGTCATGTGTATCTCATTACTGACAGCTACCATATGGCACGTGCTCGTAGACAGTTTGCCTTAAACGGTATCAATAGCACACCACTTAGCGCCCCTTTACCAGTGAGCCGTGACTGGATGAAACCTGCGCAAAACTTAAGTCATTCTCGACGCGCTGTTTATGAAGTTGCTGCTTATTTACGCGATGTGATACGTCCTCAAATGAATTGTCGTCATGCCAACGACGTGACCTCACAGCAGCTGTTAACCCCTAGAGGTAACGCAGCAAAAAAACCTGACGAATAGAATTCAATACAAGCAGGTAGCCAATTCAATATCTTTTGAGAACTTACCCTAATCACTACCGGTCATCCACTATACTTGTGATGAGTGTATAATAATAAAAGAAAATGCTATTTAAGAGAGTTACCATGCTCAGTATATTTTTGTTAATTCCATTAAGTCTCATGCTGTTTGTGGTTGCCATTTGGGCGGTACGCTATGCGGTCAAATCAAATCAGTTTGAAGATTTGGACAATGCATCACAGCGCATCATATTGGATGATCGCCAAGAGCGACGGCAAACCATACAGGCTCATGATTACTCAGCGCCTATTTCGCAGAATGACGATACCACAGTGACTGATATAGTCGCTGATGATAAGGTGAGCCATCCTGATATAGAGTCAATTGATCATGCTGACCTTGATAAACAGCCAAAAATCTAGCATTGAGCCACCTTATCTATAGTAGAAGCTATTTAAAGTGTAATATATGGCAACCGAGCGCAAATAGTACGACTTAGTACATTGAACGAGATGGATGCCGTAACCACTTATCAAGGCTTGTACTATCTGCGCAACCTACTGTTAAGTGTTGGTTAAACGCCGATTGTATGCGTAGGTTTGCTTTTCATTTTTTAGGAGAATCGCCCCATGACCACCGCTTTACTTGTTGCGGCACTACTGATGGGATTTTTTGGTTCACCGCATTGCTTAGGCATGTGTGGCGGTCTGGTGACAGCATTTGGGCTATCGATGAAAGACGTCAGCCCTACCAAACGCCGTGCTCTTGTGGCAACTTACCATTTAGGTCGTTTGACCAGTTACGCATTTTTGGGTTTGATGGCAGGACTGATTGGCACCACTGTACTAGAGCCCTTAATGAAAGGTAACAGTACGCCACGTATCTTGCTAGGCTTGGTGTTAGTATTCGTCGGCGTGACCATGCTTGGCGCACCATTTTTAAAAAATCTTGAGCGTTTTGGTATGCGATTTTGGCAATATCTCAGCCCACTTCGTCAAAAAGTATTTCCACTCAATACCTTTCCGCGAGCATTAACGGCTGGACTGCTTTGGGGATTTTTGCCTTGTGGATTGGTTTATGGTGCATTATTGATTGCAGTGGTCGCTCACAATCCACTAAGCGGTGCCGCACTCATGTTTGTGTTTGGCTTAGGAACCGTACCGATGCTAGTCGCCACGCACGAAACCGTTGGCTGGTTACGTGACAAGATTGGACGTTTTCGCTTGAGACAGCTTAATGGCGCTGTCATGGTATTATCTGGCTTAGCCGTTGTGTTTGTCCCTATAGCAATGTCTAGCATGCATGGGGGGCATGATATGTCCAATATGCAAGGCGATCATATGCAAATGAGCGATTCAGAAATGACGGATATGCCGATGGATACAAATATGGATCACAGCAGCCATAATATGATGCCAACTGATAACAGTACAACCCCCCAAGGTATGGATCATAGTATGCATGATATGAGTGATGGCGCGATCAACATGAACCACGATGAACATTCTGAAATGATGGAACAAGCTCAATAGAATCATCAATAATAGATATTGTTAAAATATAAAATCATTTAACATCGAAATCTGCCATATAAAAAAGCCCTTAACATCAATCATGACGTTGAGGGCTTTTATGATTCCGACAGCTGTACACTATAGTAGAACTGACGGCTTATAAATCACTACTCTTGCCACTGCTCAAGGGTAAACTTAGTATCTAAATGCTTCTCTAGCGCTGGTATATTAAAAGCATCATCTTCACTCACAAAACTAATGCTGATGCCTGTTTGTCCAGCACGACCCGTACGGCCAATACGATGCACGTAATCATCTGGCTGATCAGGCAAGGTATAATTAACCACGTGGCTAACATCATCGACATGGATACCGCGTCCTGCGACATCAGTTGCCACCAAGATAGAAGCATGACCATCTTTAAAACGCTGTAAATACTTTTCGCGTTTTTGTTGAATGACATCGCCTGACAACATCACAATTTTATGCGCTTGACGCAGCTTATGATAGAGACGCTTGACTTGGTCTTTACGATTGGCAAAGACAATCACTTTATCCACTGCCGTATCACTGATGATACGCTGCAACGCTTCTAATTTTTGATCTTCTGTCAGTAAGTAAAAGTGCTGATCGACTAACTCACTGGTTTTATGTTCTGGCTCGATTTCAACAAACTGCGGCTCATGCAACCAGCGATAGGCTAGATTCATCACATCTTGGTTAAAGGTGGCAGAAAACAGTAAGCTTTGACGGTCTGTATTGGCTGGCATCCGACCTACCAAACGCTTGATGTCAGGGATAAAACCCATATCTAGCATGCGATCTGCTTCATCTAACACCAGTACTTCCACTCGATCTAAATAGACCATGCCTTTATTGGCAAGATCAATCAAACGACCAGGTGTCGCGACCAAAATATCAACGTATTGACGCTCAAGCTCATGCTGCTGAGTCTCATAATTAGTGCCACCCATAATACAAACGCTGTGTAGCGAAGTATATTTGGTCAAAGCGATACAATCATCAAATATCTGCTGAGCAAGCTCGCGAGTGGGTGCCATAACAACGGCACGTGGCTCACCCAAATAACGCTCTTCATCATTGGTAAAAGGACGTTTAAGCAAGGCTTCCATAATAGTCAATAGAAAGGTTGCCGTCTTACCAGTACCCGTCTGCGCCTGTCCAATAGCATCTTGATTTGCCAGCGTATGCGGTAATATTTGTGCTTGAATGGGCGTCAATGCCATAAAACCTAGATCGCTTACGGCACGTAAGGTCGGTGCTGAAAGTGGCAAATCAGTAAACGTGGTAAAATTACTCAAAAAAATATCCTTTTAAATTAATCACTTGTTCATTACTAATAATAAGTAGACTCATGATAAATAGGCTCATGATAACCCGTTATATTGCTGTCTAAATTAAGCAGCAACAACAATATGAAATCTATATACAGCTGACTGAGATACGGGCATAAAAAAAGCCAAGCCTAACGCCTGATCCTACCAAACATACTGATTTTTACTCAACATGGGTAAGATAAAACGGGCTTGACTCAGTAGTATATCAGTAGTGTCTACAGACATTATAGCTAAACCGCTCTAATGACTGGATAGATTACTCTTCTACTTTTCTGACTTCTTCAGCTTGAAGGCCTTTATCACCTTCTACCACACTGAATTCGACCTTTTCGCCATCTTTTAGAGAACGATAGCCATCACCTTGAATCGCGCGGAAATGGACAAAAATATCTTCTCCGCTGTCACGTTGAATGAAGCCAAAGCCTTTTGAGTCATTAAACCACTTAACGATACCTTGCTCACGAGCTGACATAATATTGCTTCCTAAAAAAGTCCGCTTAGCCCCAAATTCCTTTGCAACATTGCATATAAACGGGATCTAAGATGATGAAATCAAAAACTTAAGAGTACTATCCTCACTTCTGTTATCTACATATCGCATCTATAGCAAATAACGGTATGTAGCAACACAGTGAGTATTTACAAACATAACGACTGTCTTACTGATTGCTCTACTTCGGCAGTAGCAACAAACTTGCAATAATTATTGCATAAAAAATATCATAGCACGGGTTTTTAGCAACATAAAGACTTTTAACATGATTTTTTGGCTTTAGCTTTATTTTTCCTGTAATTTTTTTATAACCTCGTCATCAAGCTGTTATCATAAAGAGAAAGTTTTGATTAAACTGTGCAATTTTACGCTTATGCCATTTCATGCTTATGCCATTTCATGCTTATGCCATTTCATGCTTATACAGACAGTACCTAAACCTTATAACAAATAATAAATCCTCAACCTCGTTTCATCGTTATAGAGACCATTATGACCTCTCCTTCTCAGTCTATACCAACCGTCACGCCTTCGAAGCAAAATGCCGATAAAACACTCACTCATAAGTTATTGCTCGTTAATGGGGTCAATTTGAATTTATTGGGTAAGCGCGAACCTAAGATTTATGGTCATACGACACTAGCAGATATCGAGGAACGTCTGATCGCACGTGCAGCTCAGCACGGTATTGAATTGATATGTATACAATCCAATCATGAAGGTAAACTGATAGATGACATCCAATATCATGGACTTTTAGCGGATACCGCCCTGCAAGTAGATGCCATTACCATTAATCCCGCCGCCTTTACTCATACCTCGGTTGCGTTACGTGATGCGCTCTTGGCCACACAAAAACCGTTTATCGAGGTACACTTATCCAATGTGCACGCGCGCGAACCTTTTCGCCATCATTCTTATCTAAGCGATATCGCCGTCGGTGTTATTTGTGGTCTGGGGCATCTGGGTTATCAAATGGCATTGTCCTACTGGCTTGATAGCCTCTACTCTGTCACAATCAGCGATTAATGCTTAATCCTGATTACCGAAAATCATGAATTGTATAACTATGCTTTATCAATAGCACACGAGTTAAACAGCAATTGTTTGACTAAAATACTAAAATTATGACTGAGCAAACAACCCACTACATGGTGATATGAATGGCAAAATCGTCTGGAAAGCGCTTTATGAAATTGGCTGGCATGACAGCAAGCATTGCCGGCAAAGCAGCTAAAAACTCATTTAAGCACCTCTCAAGTGACGAAGAAAAACGTTTGCAAGCACGCTCAGAGCTGATGCAAGATGTGGGCATTCAGATAGCCGAAACGTTGGGTGAAATGAAAGGCGCGGTGATGAAGGTCGGGCAAATTGCCTCGCAATATAAAGACGTGTTCCCACCAGAAGTAGCGACAGCATTAGAAAAGCTACAAAAAGATGCGCCGCCCATGCCCTATGCGCAGATACGTGCACAAATTGAGCGCGAGCTTAAAGCGCCTGTTGCAGAATTATTTAGCGAATTTGAAGAAACACCGTTTGCGGCGGCTTCCATCGGTCAAGTGCATAAAGCCGTTTTGCCATCTGGTCAAAAAGTGGTGGTTAAAGTCCAATATCCTGATGTCGATGAAAACTGTGATAGTGACCTCAAACAAGTACGCATGGCACTAAAAATCGCGGGTGTGCTCAATATGAGCAAACAGTTGCAAGAGCAACTGTTCAACGAGATTCGCCAAAGTTTACATGATGAATTGGACTATATTAAAGAAGCGCATAACTTGCGAGTGTTTGGCGCATTTCATGCAGAAGACAAAGGTCTTATTATTCCTAAAGTCATTAGCAGCCACTCTTCTAAACGGATTTTAACCTTAACAGAAGAGATGGGAGAAACCCTAACCGTCGCGGCGACTTGGGACAATGACATCAAACAACACATAGCCAAGCGCCTGTTCCACTTTACCGCAGGACAACTATTTGGCTTATACCGTATGCACTGTGACCCACATCCCGGCAACTTTGCCTTTCGCAAAGATGGCAGTGTGGTGGCTTATGATTTTGGCGGTATTCGTAGCTATAGTGACAGCGAAGTTCAATTGTTCCGCCGTTTTGCTAAGCATGCCATTAAAGGAGATGTGACTGCCCTTGAGCAGGACCTCATCGCTCTTGATATTCGCCGTGATGACGATAAAAATATCCCCGGAGAGTTTTATGAGAAATGGCTATCCATTGGGCTAAAGCCTCTGTCTATTCAACCTTATCAACAAGGCGCTTTTGATTTTGGTCAAAGTCAAGTTCATCACGAAGTCATTGCTCAAATGCGGACGTCGTTGAAGTACTTTGGTCAATTCCAACCTTCTGCAACCACCATGATGCTAGATCGCACAGTGTCAGGACAGTACTGGAACTTAGTCAACCTCGGTGTTGAAATTGACTTATCACCGCTCGTTAGTGAATACATTGATGTATAACGATATAAAATATAGAGTGTTAAGAAAGCAGACAACGCACAAACACGGCTAAATATGCAAAGCGTGTCCACAACGATCACAGAATTCTGCTGCAATGGCATGACCGAACTTGCCACAATTAGGACAGGTGACGGGATTGAGTTGCGGACGCATATTACGTGCCAGCTCAGAAGTAAAAATCCCCGTTGGCACTGCAATGATCGAATAACCCGTAATCATGACCATGCTCGCAATCGCTTGACCTAACGGCGTTTTGGGTGACATATCACCGTAACCGACCGTGGTCATGGTGACGACTGCCCAGTAGATAGACAGCGGAATACTGGTAAAGCCATTTTCAGGGCCTTCTACCACGTAAATAATCGAGCCGAAAATCGTGACCAATAATACCAGCGACAAAAAGAATACCGTGATTTTTTGCTGACTGGTTTTAAGCGCCGAGGCCAAAAATCCCGCTTGTTGCATATAAGCTTTGAGCTTGAGAACGCGAAACACACGTAAAATACGCAAAACCCGTATCACTAATAGATACTGTACCCCCACAAACATGAGGCTTAGGTAACTTGGTAGCACAGACAATAAATCGACTACCCCAAAAAAACTAAAGACGTAACGCACGCGGTTTGGTGCTGAAAACAACCTGAGCGCATACTCTATCGTGAATAAAATGGTAAAAAACCATTCAGCATAAAAGAATATAGTGCCATATTGCAGGCGCATGTATAGCACACTGTCAAGCATGACCACAGCCACACTGGTCAAAATCGCAATCAATAATACAATATCAAAAAGTTTACCCAAACGGGTATCTGTGCCTTCAATAATAATATGAATGCGGTTGCGCAGGTGGGTAATGGCTTCAGCCGTCGGTTGCTTCATATAGTCAGTAGTATCGAGTCAGTAGCGATATAAAATTAATGGCTTGATGGCAACCAATGATTTAAAATACGCTGGATAAGGCCAAGTTAGTCAAAATAGATAAAATTGGTTTATAATATTGCTCACAGGTCATATGTGAATACAATCACTAAGTTGCCACAGTGTAGCAAAAAAGCACTCTCAACAAAATACAAATCGTTAACGTGTCGGTAGCTCTGTTACTTCAAAGAGATAGTGCAAGCTATATCATAGAAACAGGTGATCTGAGGTGTGTCATCATGCAGATTGAAAAATCTTAAAATGTATAAATACGCTCATTCATGACACACTCATAGTAAAAGATTGTTATTAAACATTTGTTTTAAGCACAATAAATAATACGCAAAACTTAAGGATGTTATATGGCAGGCCATTCAAAATGGGCAAATATTAAACACCGTAAAGCCCGTCAGGATGCGGTAAAAGGTAAAGTATTCACTAAAATTATTCGTGAAATTGTCTCTGCTGCCAAGCAAGGTGATCCTGACCCTAACAAGAATCCGCGCCTACGTGCTGTCATTGAAAAAGCCCTATCTGTCAATATGACGCGAGACACCATCAACCGTGCGGTAGCTCGTGGTACAGGCGGTGATGACAATGACAATATGGACGAAGTAAGCTATGAAGGCTATGGCATCGGCGGCGTCGCAGTACTTGTCGAAACCTTGACTGACAATCTTAACCGAACAGTCAGTGAAGTACGCCACGCCTTTACCAAAAATGAAGGCAATCTGGGTACTACTGGCTCGGTCGCTTATCTATTTAATAAACGCGGTGAAATCATCTTTAATGATACAAGCCTAGAAGATGAAGTCATGCTAGTGGCATTAGATGCAGGCGCGCTTGATATCGAGAATGATGGTGAAAGCTTGCTCGTCATCACTGAATGGGAAAATTTCGGTCATGTTAAAGATGCGCTTAATGCTGCAGGTTTGGTCTCTGACAATGCTGAAGTGACCATGGCACCGTCTACCAGTGCTGAAATAGACAATGTCGATGATGCACTAAAAGTCATGAAAATGATTGATATGTTAGAAGATATTGATGATGTGCAAGAGGTTTATAGCAACGTGAACTTCTCAGATGCGGTAATGGCGCAACTTGAGCAATAGTTTTATCCCGCAACCCTTTAGATGTCACTAATCAAAAAGCCAAACGTTTTAAACGTTTGGCTTTTTTTGTTTAGTAATATCTGATGAATGCTTCGTTCCTACTAAGTTTTGCAAGTGACACCTTCGAGCGCTAGCAAGTATGTTTTCTTATCTAGTCCGCCTGTATAGCCACCAAGCTTGCCATCGCTAGCAATGACACGATGACACGGAACGATAATGCTAAAAGGGTTTTTACTATTAGCATTAGCAACCGCGCGAAACCCTTTGGGACTAGCGACATTTTGTGCCAGTGTCGCATAGCTTATTGTTTCGCCATAGCCAATATCTTGTAACGCTTGCCAAACTCGTTGCTGAAACTTGGTTCCTAAGCTTATATCTAATGGCAAATCGAATGCCTGACGATCACCTTTAAAATACGATTTTAATTGCGCTATAGTCTCTATGAGTAGCGCTTGGGCAGGCTCATTTTCGCTTAGGCTGTCCTCATTGATAAACGTAAAGCTCTGATCGTCAATACCATAATGCTTTTTAAGTTTAGGAATAGATTTTGAGCTATGCCAAGAGTCACCTGCTTGCAGCCAGTTGACTTCAACCAGCTTAGGACGACTATGCTCATTGACACTCGCAATTAACGTTAGCTGGTGTGCGCCAAAAGCGGCTGTGGTGACTATCATGATGCTTCCTTTCAAATGATGATATTTTCAAAAATCGTTCATCGACTAAAATGATCTATTAAAACAACCTATCGAGCGCTACTCTTTATCATCGGTCTCAAATAATGCGGCGACAAATTGTTTTGGACTAAAGGCACGTAAATCATCAATCGACTCACCGACACCAATATAACGAATAGGAACATCCGTCGTTTCAGCAATATTAAAGACTACGCCACCTTTTGCTGTGCCATCTAGTTTGGTAATGGTAATACCCGTTAATGGTACGACTTTGTTAAAGAGTTCTACTTGATTAATCGCATTTTGACCGGTGCCGGCATCAAGCACAATCATACCTTCGTGCGGTGCGCTTGGATCAGCTTTACGCATGACGCGTACCACTTTTTCAAGCTCTGCCATTAGGTGGGTTTTATTTTGCAAACGCCCAGCAGTATCAGCGATTAATACATCGATATTTTTTGCTTTGGCAGACTGCATGGCATCAAAGATAACAGAGGCACTATCAGAGCCATGACCTTGAGCGACGACTGGAATGTTATTACGCTCACCCCAGATTTGCAGCTGTTCAGTAGCAGCGGCACGGAAGGTATCGCCAGCAGCCAGCATAACGGATTTACCTTCGCCTTGTAAGCGCTTGGCAAGTTTACCAATCGTCGTGGTTTTACCGACACCGTTGACACCCACAACTAAAATCACAAAAGGTTTTTTGCTGGTATCAATAATGAGTGGCGCAACTTTTGGCGTTAAAATATCAACCAATTCAGTTTGCAACGCTTTATATAATGAATGCGCATAAATCAAATCACCACGGTCTGTCTGCTCGGTCAGACTTTTGATAATACGATTGGTAGCATTGACACCGATATCGGCAACCAATAACTGATCTTCAACTTCTTCCAATAGCTCATCATCAATCTCTTTGCCACCGATCAAAATACTGACCATACCTTCGGCAAGATTTTTACGCGACTTACTTAGCCCCGTTTTCATGCGGTTAAACCAGCTGCCTTTTTTCTTGTTTTCTTGCAGCTCTGTAGATTCGATTTCTGGTGGAGTGGTCACTTGTACCGCACTACTCGCAGGACTGACATTTGGGCTATCGCCAAGTTGCTCTTGTAGTGGCATGGTTGGGGCAGTAGAAATAGTGCTAAGCTTAGTATCAATATTTTTATTATTATCGTTATCAGTTGAGGAAGCGCTTATAAAGCTTTCAGAGGCGTTTTTAGACGTGCTTTGCTCTTCTGTCCTCACAATTGGCGCACCCAAAGCAATGTTTTGTGCCGCATCAGCACTTGAGAAATCTTTGTTTATCGTGCTGTCTTTTTGCTGATCTTCGATGCTTTGATCATTGGGCGCTTGGATAGAGCCTGCATCTTCTTTCTCATCGATAATGAGCACAGATTGCGAAGGCAGACTGGGTAAGGTAATATCATCGTCATCTAAGTCATCAAGATTGCCATCGAGATTAATGATTACACGACTGCTATTATTGGAGTTATTCATAAGCTTGCCCTAAAAGTTATCACGGTCAGTTATTTGATTATTTTAAATGGGTTGGTATATCGTCATGTTTTTGTCATGGATCATGACCCACGACAGTCAATTTTTAGCCTAGTTTATCATAATTCGAGTTGTGCTCAGACCTTACCATCATAGCCTATCGTCAATTTTTGCAAATCTGGCAAGTCATACCATCCCTTTAGAAAGTTTCGCTTAAGATTTGGCAACAAAAATCTGACCTTACACATGCTAAACTTCGCCTACTCTACCAGAGTTTATTGTAGAACAAGCCTTATTCCAAAACTTACCAATTACTTCACTATCGCTCACTCAACCCTCATTTTTAGGAATTATCTATGCCATCACTATCTAATACTGACAAAACGTACGGTAAAAAAGCAATCAGCATCAGCGCAGCTTTATTAGTAGCGACACTTGTACTATCTGCGACAGGCTGTAATACCACCCAAGAATTTAAGCCAACAGCCAGTGTGATGGTTGGGGCACATAAATCTTTATAAAACCTGCTATCTATCGCTAGTATTGAGAGTGATCTAACCACTGATCAATTTACAAGTTGCCATTTTATATAAGTAGAATATACCATGCCACTGCCTTTATCACCGTCGCACTTACCTGCCGCCTCTCTACGTCTTGCCTATGCCTTAGCAATAGCAACGACTCTTGCTGCTTGCCAAACCAGTACTATCAGCACCAACACCTTGTCGACTGCTCAGAAGCCAGTCATTGAAAATACCTTGGGTAAAGATGAGCTAAACACAGCTAAATCAGGTCAAGACATTCAGCCCTCATCAGCATTGACCATGGATATGTCAGGTCGACACGAATATCAATTAGAAAACGGTCTAAAGGTAGTGGTAAAAGAAGACCATCGCGCACCTGTGGTAATGACTCAAATCTGGTATCGAGTTGGGTCAGCAGATGAGCCGCTGGATAAAGGAGGCATCTCGCATTTGCTTGAGCATATGATGTTTAAAGGCACTACTAACGTTTCGAGCGACGACTATGAGCGCTTGATTGCTAAATTTGGGGGCGTCAATAATGCGTTTACCAGCTACGACTATACGGGCTATTACGAGCTATTCCCTGCCAACCGTTTTCCTTTGGCATTAGAGCTAGAAGCGGATCGTATGAAAAACCTACTGTTTAATGAGCAGGAATTTACCAAAGAGCACCAAGTGGTCATGGAGGAGCGCCGCCAACGCACTGATGATAATCCACTTGCCAAGGCTTATGAGTCATTTCGCTTATTGGCGCTCCCGAATAGTCCAAAAGGCGAATCCGTCATTGGTCCGATGGATGAGCTTGAATCCATTACCCTTACAGATTTAAAAGACTGGTATAAAACATGGTACGCACCAAACAATGCAACGTTAGTCGTCGTTGGCGACGTTAAACCGCAAGAAGTGTTGGCTCAAGTCAAACGTTACTTTGGTGAGCTAACACCAAGCGATCTACCTAAACGTCCTGCCGTCAGTCAAAAAGGCTTCCGTGGCTATCAGCAAGTCGACTCCGAGCAAGCCGTACAAGTACCAGTATTATTAATGGGTTATAACGTACCCAGTCTCGTCACCGCTGGCGCAGCTAATGAAAAACAAGCTTATGCGCTCTCACTGGCTCAAGATGTATTAGACGGTGGTCTCTCTGCGCGCCTTGAAAGTCGATTGATACGCGAGCAAGGTCTACTTACCACGGTGGGCACTTCATATGACTTGCTAGATCGGGGCGATGGACTGTTTTTGATACAAGCGACTCCACGTGAAGGTGTCAGCTTAGAGCAAGCACAACAAGCCATCATTGCTGAAATAGAAAAGCTCAAAACCGATCCCATCGCCGCCGATGAAATCGAGCGTGCCAAAACCAACACGGTCACAGGACTCGTCTATGCGCAAGACAGTATGGAGGGTCAGGCGCGGATGATTGGCTCATTACAGTCTATCGGTCTTGACGATACGCTGCTTGCCGAATTACCCACCAAACTCGATAGCGTGACGATTGCCGATATACAAGCTGCTAGCAAAAAATATTTGGTAAAGGACAATTTAACAGTGATGCATGTCATTCCACCTAAAGACCAAGCAGCGACAGAGAAATAATCGTGTCGTATTAGCTCTTTATTCGATACAAGCGCCAATCATAAAGACCTTATTTATAAGAAGAAAACCATGACTCAAAATAGTGATTTGTTGCAAAATAGAAAAAAAGCGTGCAGCTCAATACCATCAACAACCGCCACCATGCAAAAACTGTCGCATCTTAGTGTTGGCATCTTGCTAGGTCTAACAACGTTGACGATGACAGCACAAGCAAACACAACAGGTGCTGAAGAATATCGTGGCTCTGCGGCCGTGGATACCAGCGCACCGATTGCCGCATTGTCAAAGCTAACCAGCCTTGATGATGATAAACCGTTAACCGTTACCATCCCAACGATTCAGCAGTTCAAAACCAAGGCAGGCGTACCCGTACGTTTTGTACAAACAACAGCCTTACCGATTGTCGATATCGACTTGCGTTTTAACGCTGGTAGCGCCCGTGATGGCAGTATTAGTAGCACAGGCTTTGGTATTGCTAATATGACTGCCACTATGTTGACGCAAGGCTCTAAACGCTTAGACGAAAATGAATTTACTCGCGCTGTTGAAACCTTGGGCATCAATCTAAACAGTAGTGCTTATAAAGACATGTTTATTGTGTCGCTACGTAGCTTATCTGATGATAAGCATCTACTTCCAGCCGTTGATTTAATGACTCAGATGCTCAGCGAACCCGCTTTTGACGACAGCATCCTAGCACGTAATAAAGCACGATTATTGGTTGGCTTGCAGCAGCAAAAACAAGATCCCAACAGCCTTGCTAGCATCGCATTTAGCGCAGCATTGTATGGCGAGCATCCTTACGCCCATCCATCAGCGGGTACGCTTGAAAGCGTTCCTACTATCGAAAAGCAACAGCTAATAGATTTCAAAAACCGCTATTTGGTCGCAGCAAATGCCTCTGTTGCCATCACTGGTAATCTAACCTTAGAGCAAGCAAAAAAACTTGCGGAAGATATCACTAGCAAATTACCGAAGGGTCAGCCTGCAACTGAGCTGCCTGAACCAAAACCACTGAGCCAAGCCAAGCACATTCATATCCCTTTTCCAAGTACTCAAACCACCGTACTTATGGGACAATTGGGAGATAAGCGCGCCACCGATCCCCAGTCTCAGCAGAAGCAAACCAACTTTGCGGTTGGTAATGAGGTACTTGCAGGCGGTGATTTTAATGCGCGACTCATGACTGAGATTAGACAAAACTTGGGCTACACTTATGGCATATCAGGCTCTATGAATCCCATGCTGGCACGAGGACCGTACCAAATCGGTTTTTCAACGCGTAATGACAAGGCGCGCGCGGCCATTGATGCCAGCTTAGCCGTTATCAATGACACTTTAGAAAAAGGTATCACCAGCACTGAGATGCGCTTAACGACGGACAATCTTAAGAATAGCTTTCCGATGGGTTTTGCGAGCAATGCGGGAATTAATGGCTTACTTGGGATGATGAATTTTTATCAATTACCAAACAGCTATCTGACTGATTATGTCAAACGTGTAGACCAAGTAAAGTTATCAGAAGTCAATCAAACCATGCAAGATACCCTTAAGCCTGATGATTTCTTAATTGTCACCGTTGGACAAGAGGATCCTTGGAAAGATAAAAAGACCAATAAATAGCCGTACAAAGAAATGCTGGGCAACACTATTTAGTATTGCCCAGCATTTCTTTATAGGTTGGCACTCTTTATGAGTGGTAATAAAAATCGATAGTGGATTGTCCATACAAAAAATAATGCTCTTAACCAGAAATAGTCACTGCCACGTCATACATGAAATTTTCAGGCTTATAAGTTGCACCATTATAGGTCAATCGAATCACGTGCTTGTCGTAAGAGTCTACTTGATAATCACCATTGGCGAAGTCATGCAGCGCTGGCACTATGAGTAGTGCTTCAATTTGACTGTCGTTAATACTAACCGAGATCTGCTGACCACTGCGTGGGTATAAAAAATAATCACAATGATTATTCACCATCACTTCTGCAGTACGCTCAACGACCTGACTGCCTATTTCTTCTTGTATGAGTTTTGGACAGATATCTGAGCGCTTTGAAGCCAGCCGAGCGTAAGAGTTCTTGATATTATCTTCAATATCTTCAACGTCCTGTAAGTTTCTATCAGGATCAGTAGCAGAATTTTCGGCCGTTAGAGAGCCTTGTTCAGAAAACGTTTCTGGGCTACAAGCACTGACCAATAAAAGAGAGAGCAAAACTGAACCAAACAAAGCCATATACGTGTTATTTGATTGTAAAAACGCTTTTTTTGGCTTATCAGACTTATGTGTTTTCACCATCGTTGAATACCGCTTCTTCATAAATCCTACTTACAATAGACGCTATGTGATTTCATAAACTAAATGATCATTAGCCATAGTTTTTTAATGCTAAACTATTTATCATTTAGCGCTGCCTTTCATCAGTATTATTATAGCGCTTTTACTCTAACTTAATTACCTCTGGCTCATATTTATTTGATTTTTTAATAGATCATAGATGACTTAATAACGGCACGAAGATGAGCTACTGGCATGATTAAAGCCCCATTTACGATAACCATCCGTGTCTAGATGTATCGCACCCGTAGCATATAGCCCTAAACCGAAATTATGAGATTGACCCTGATATTGCCAAAACTGGCATAAGCCATCTTGCATCGTACTGAGCCGCCATAAGTTATCTTCATACTCTGGTACCCAGATGTCGATAGCACTGGCATTCATATGCTTGCTACTGTCGGCGCCACCTGCACAGCCATTAAGGCCAGGACTGCGATATACCGAACGTATTTCACTACTGATAGGTAGAATTCCTTGATGCTTCAATTCGCCATACAAACGTAATGTCGGGACGATATTTGCCCATAACTCCTGCGGTGGCAACTGATAAGGCTCATAGCCACATTTGCTCCAGCTTCGCGCTGTTGTGAGCAACTGCGACATAGGCGGCACATTGTGTACCCCTACCCGCGAATTTAGGTAGCGTTGAAAATCTGCCACTTGCCTAGCACGGTAGCTATTGCTATTCAACCACGCGTTAAAATCCATACTAATAGAATCAGTATAAGTACTATTGTAAGTATTGTTCGCAGTGCTGTAGCTGTTATTACTGTAAGTTGTATTATAAGCAGGCGCGCGCCGATTGACATTCATGCGCTTATTTTCTTCAATAGACAGACTGTCATCGAAATCAAAATCAAGCTGCTTTTGAGCAATCAATCCTTGCATGCTATCGCCACTCAGCATGGTAACGCCAGAATTATAGCTTGTATTATTCGTCGAAGGTCTGATGTGAGCGTTACTGCTACTACCCTGACGTACTTGGATACGGCGTTCACTATTGTCGCTGATAATAGCGGCATGAACAGAGATGCTACTGGCACACATAAGTAGTGCAAGCATAGGCTTGTGAATCTGCTTATAAGGATATTTTTTTGTATTGGTCATTGCAACAAGCTACCGCTAAAAACGTTTTATCGATACTATCAAATTTTCAGCAAGCAAGCTAAACTATCGCCTCTAATCAGAGGCGTGTTATTGGTAATTAACACTTATCCTTATAATTTTTATAATTATGTGACTTTATTTCTTATGTGTTACTTTATCTACGATATTTTACTTGCATAGATATAGATATGGTGCGATTACCTTTAAATGTTGATCTGATTTGAAAATTCCCTCTTACCTCAATTGCCAGACACACTTTGCCTATGTCTTCTAATCCGCAATACCGTTTTTCACGTCAGAGCCATCATTTAGGCCAAGGCCATGCGCCATCGTTATGGCAGCGTATACATATCGATCCATGGTTGACCCTCCTCTTATTGACGGTTTGCTGCATTGGTTTGACAATTTTATATAGTGCGGCCGGTCAAGATGTCGGTATGGTATTACGTCAAATGGTCAGCTATGGTGTGGCCTTTACGGTTATGTTTATCATGGCACAGATACCGCCTAGCCTTTATCGCACTTTTACACCCATCTTTTATGTAATGGGATTAATTTTATTGGTATTGGTCGATATCATCGGTGAAGTACGTATGGGTGCTCAGCGCTGGATTAATTTACCAGGGTTTGGCAGTGTGCAACCCTCAGAATTTATGAAACTTGGGATGCCAATGATGTGTGCTTGGTTTTTATCCAAGCGTGATCTACCGCCCTCTTTATCAAGCATCGTCATTACCTTAGCCTTAATCATCGTCCCTGTATTATTAATTGCAAAAGAGCCTGATCTTGGGACGTCGCTATTGGTGGCAGCCAGTGGTATCTTTGTACTTTTTTTGGCAGGGTTGTCTTGGCGATTAATTTCAGCTGCCGCCATATTAGCAATACCGCTTATTGCGATTGCTTGGAATTTTCTATTACATGATTATCAGCGTACCCGTGTCTTAACACTGCTCAATCCTGAAGCCGATGTACAGGGGGCTGGGTGGAATATCATTCAGTCAAAAACCGCCATCGGTGCGGGTGGGCTCACTGGTAAGGGCTATTTAGAAGGCACGCAGTCGCATTTACATTTTTTACCAGAAGGTCATACTGATTTTATTATCGCGGCTTTTTCAGAAGAGTTTGGTTTGTTGGGCGTAATTTTATTAATGTTCATTTATTCCTGTTTACTCCTGCGCGCCTTATATATCGCTTTCACCCATCCTGATGTATACAGTAGATTACTGGCGGGTGCAATTGCCATGTCTTTCTTTGTTTATGTATTCGTTAATGTGGGTATGGTTGGTGGTATTTTACCCGTCGTTGGCGTTCCTCTACCCTTCATTAGCTATGGTGGTACTGCGATCGTCACTTTGATGGCAGGATTTGGACTACTTATGTCCATTCACACTCACAAGCCCAGTTGATGCACAGTTACCAGTGATTCTCTAATAAACATTCAAACTTTACCTTAATGCTATTCATGTTAAAAATCAAAAAATACAGGCTATATAAAAGTCGTAAGGCGGATGAACCAGCCAATTAAAGCCTTCATTTAGAATGTTTTCACATGCAAAATGGTTGAAAATAAATATAAATCAACAACAAATTAAGGGTTTCTAACAAATTTTATTGTTTCATCATTTTATGGCAAGTCCTATAACTTGCCATAAAAATCCTCCTATCTACTTTTAATAATAAATACAAGCCATTGATTTAATTGAAATAATTAAAAATACCCTCATATTTCCTCTCATCAAAATACTTCGTTGCCAATTGGTACTGATAGATTTTAATCCTTGTTTTTTACAAATAATTGCGTTAACCTCGTTTTACTGTACTTTGATACATAACCCGTACATAGCTACTAATAAACTTTGCATTTAATTATATTTTGGTTGTAGCTCGTACGTATAGTTAGCGAATTGTAGATTCCAAGCTTTCAAATACACTACTTAATTAACGGTTTAATAACAAAGACACACGCAATACCTTCTAAAACCTTTATTAATTTAGCAATGTTAGAAAGCTTGTAAATAGCACATATAGCGGACTCGGTACTCAACCTTTGTATTCGGATTGGGTGTTCTACTAATATCGTTAGCTGTCATTTGAGCGTTTCATAAGTATCTTTGGTCGTATTATCCTGACCCGCTTATGATAATAAAATGAAAAATTACCATACCTTAAAATCTATAAAAGCCACGTTTAGTATCAATAATTATATGAAAAAAATATTGATGATGCGGCTTTAGAGTTTGTGACGCTGTTAGATTGGTCTAACATTGCCACGCTCAGTCTAGAACTATTAGAGTTAGATTTTAAAGTATAAGTTATAGAGGTATCTATGAATAAGCGTTTATCTGGTTTACTTACCATGTCAGCAGTATTGTTTGCTGGCTCCGCAGTTGCTACTAATGCAAATGCTGTAGAAGCAAAAACCTCTCTTGCGATGATTTCACAAGATAACGCCTCCCATATCGATCGTGTACTTGGTGAGCTTAGCCGTCAACATGATGGTGCATCAAGTTTGGTGAAGTCAGCACGCCAACCAACTTCATTGGCACTTAGCAGCTCGCTGTTAGCCAGTGACACCTCTCAACTGACTAATGATGAAGATGTATTAGAGCGTCTGACAGCCGTAGCCTCTAACTCGGTCAGTAAATTTAAGCAAACAGGCCTAGCCTCTTGGTATGGTCGTAAATTCCATGGTCGTAAAACAGCCAGTGGCGAAACATTCGATATGAATGGTTTGACAGCGGCGCATCGTTCACTGCCATTGAATTGCTATGTTAAAGTCACGAATAAGACCAACGGTAAAAGCGTCGTGGTAAAAGTGAATGATCGTGGTCCATTCCATGGTAACCGTGTGCTAGATTTGTCTTATGGTGCTGCCAAAAAACTCGGTATTACGGGTAAAGGTGTGGGTAATGTTGCTATTGAGCGCGTTTCAGGACCATAATTCTAAAAAAACAGTCTATTTGTATTAGACTATAAAAAGCGCCTAACACATCAGTGTTAGGCGCTTTTTTGTGGTTTCAGTTTATTGTATCCATTAAGCTACAGATAAAGCTGTAGCGCCTAGCAATAACTTATAAAACAACCATAATCAAAATGATTAACCCTTGCACCTTACAATTCAAATGCACTTTCAATGGCATCATCGAGACGTTCAACGGCAATCACATTGATGCCTTTAAATTGAGGAGCATCCTTAGCAGGCGCATTGGCTTTTGGAATAATGGCATGCTTAAATCCATGCTTCATCGCTTCCTTTAAACGTTCTTGACCGTTCGGTACAGGACGGATTTCACCCGACAATCCCACTTCACCAAATACAGCCAATGACGATGGCAAGGCTTTTTCTTTAATACTTGAGGCACAAGCCAACAATACCGCCAAGTCAGATCCCGTCTCTATAACCTTGACACCACCGACGACGTTGACGTACACATCTTGTCCGCTAGTATGAATACCGCCATGACGATGCATGACGGCCAGCAGCATGGACAGACGCTGAAAATCCAATCCTAATGCCATTCGTCTAGGTGATCCTTGCGAATCATCGACTAACGCTTGTACTTCCACCAACAAGGGTCGTGTGCCTTCGCGGCTGACCATGACGACAGATCCAGCAACGGGTTTGTCATAGCGGCTCAAAAATATCGCTGATGGATTGGCGACTTCTTTCAGTCCCATATCTGTCATACCGAAAATACCTAATTCGTTGACGGCACCGAAGCGGTTTTTGACGGCACGAATCATCCGAAATCGTGAGTCTGATTGACCTTCAAAATATAAGACAGTATCAACCATGTGTTCAAGGACACGTGGCCCTGCGAGCGTGCCTTCCTTGGTTACATGACCCACTAAAAATAGCGCGGTGCCAGTCTGTTTGGCATAGCGAGTCAAGATGGCCGCAGACTCTCGAATTTGACTGACGCCACCAGGTGCAGAATTGATTGCATCCGTATAAATGGTTTGAATAGAGTCAATAATAGCGATGGCGGGCTGCTCTTGAGTCAAGGCGGCACAAATAGTCTCTACATTGGTTTCGGCCAGTACGCGTAATCTATCGGCCGGTAAATCTAAGCGCCTAGCGCGCATAGCAACCTGTGCCAATGATTCTTCACCAGTCACATACAAGGCGCTACCTGCTAACGAGTCTGCACGTGCCATATTAGTCGCAGTTTGTAGCAAAATCGTCGATTTACCGATACCAGGGTCACCGCCGATTAAAACGACTGAACCAGCAACCAATCCACCACCAAGTACACGATCAAACTCACTAATACCAGTTGGTAAGCGTGTGTCTAGCGTTACGCTCACAGCATTAAGCGGCATGACCGCACTATGCGTACCCGAATAATTTCCTGATGGTGCACCACCTGATTCACGAGATGCTGATCGATTTGCTACTGGTTTAGAAACGTTTTTATTGTGATGCGGCATGCTCACATTTGGTGCTTCGACCAAGCTATTCCATTCACCGCAATCGGTACATTGCCCTGCCCACTTGCCAAAATGCGCGCCGCAATGCTGACAGACATAACTGCTCTTATTTTTTGCCATAACGTATGAACCTTATTCAAGTGTCCAATCAAGATTAATTGATAAAATATCGTGACGCTCTGATAAGCATTAATTTGAGAATGATTTTTGAGATAAATTAGCCATCAGTATGACGGACTAGATCTTATAGAAGAAGTAAGGCTAAATATGATGAATAGCTAGGTATAGGAAGAGTAGCAAGCGCTGTCTTGAGAACTTAATGGAAATTATAAGTCTAACAGACAGCGTAAATAGTAGCGCGAAAAACACGTTGAGATATTAAGGGTGTATTGAACATTTAAAAATACGCAGAGCTAATCGATGCGCATTTAGCAAAAAAATGTATTCGAGACAAGTACAATGTTCAACACATCCTCATTTATACGTGAAAGTCTTTACCCAAATAAACGGCTTTCACCAATTCATTTTCTAACACTTCACTAGAAGTACCCTCAGCGATAATAGCACCTTCTGAGACGATATAAGCTTTCTCACAAATAGCCAAGGTATCGCGAACGTTATGATCAGTAATCAAAACACCAATACCACGATTTTTGAGGGTCAAAATAACGTCTTTGATATCACCAACAGAGATAGGGTCCACGCCTGCAAATGGCTCATCTAATAAAATGAATTTTGGGTCAGCCGCCAATGCACGGGCAATTTCACAGCGACGACGCTCACCACCTGATACGCTCATGCCTAATGATTTTCGTACATGCTCTAAATGGAACTCACCGATTAACTTTTCAAGTTCTTGCTTTTGCTCGCTTTTATTCAATTCTTTACGAGTTTCTAAAATAGCCAAGATGTTGTCTTCGATAGACAATTTTCGAAAGATAGATGCTTCTTGTGGTAAGTAACCAATACCCGCACGCGCACGCTCATGCATGGCATATTTAGACAGATCCATTTTTCCTAAAGTGACACGGCCTTTATCCATATTGACCAACCCTACCACCATATAAAAGCTGGTTGTCTTCCCTGCACCATTTGGACCTAATAAACCAACGACCTGCCCTTGTTCTACGGAGAAAGAGACATCTTTCACAACCCAGCGCTTACCATAGCGTTTGCCTAGATTTTGCATTGATAGTCGCGTCGCAGGTGCTGCGTTATTGTTGGTTACCAAAGGGTTTGTATTCTTATTATCACTCATAACTTACTCATACGGTTGCAGAATTCAAGCACTAATACACTAAGGGGTGTTGATACAGTTACATTAACCATTCAGCTTTTTAGCGGATGCTACTTTGGCTACCATTACTACTGGGCGGAAACACCAACTCTACGCGCTGATTACCGCCAGCAGTTGCTTCAACATCACCAGCTTTTAGGCTATAACGAATGACATTACCCGCAAAGCTTGCGCCATTTTGAACCAGCTTAGCATTACCCGTCAAAGTAACAATACCAGTGACCGCATTATAATCAATCTTATTGGCTTGACCTTTTGCCAGCCCTTTTTCTTGTGTGACTACCTGTTGCATGGTTGCAGGGCGTCCGGTCGCTACTGCTGAATTGATACTGCGACCCTGTGATAGGTTAACCGTAATGTTATCAGCGGTCATTTTAAACGTACCTTGAGTGATAATGACACTACCCGAGTAGCTGGTAACGCCTGTACGCTCACTATAGGTCGCTTTATCAGCCAATAGTTTGATTTCTTGATTGGCATCTGATGGCAGCGCATGACTGTAAAGTGGTAGTGCCAGCAGCATAACCGTTGGCAGCACATGTAATTGACGCAAGCGGCACGATGTTAGATTAAAGCGTGCTAATGATGAGCGCAAAGTAGGCAAAAATTTAGATGTCATAAAAATCACTCGTTTTATAATGGGTAGTAGGATTTGCAAACTTTATGCTAGCTGCTATTTTTATTACATAGTCAATAAGAGTTACTGCGATCAAAACAATGCTTTATCTTGGCGTTCAGCTGGAGTAAAAGCGACGGCAACTTGACCAAACTCATATTCACCGGTCTCAAGGTTGGCGGTCATGCTAGAAGCTTCAAACCGATTCATGCCTTGTTCAATCTTAACAGGCGCGTCACTATATACTTGCCCTGATTTGGTATTGCCTTTAAGGATACTACCTGTCACCTTTATCGGTTCAATATCTGGCGCGTCTTTATTGCCTTCACTGACCAGTGAAAAGCCCCCTGACAAGCTGAGTTCACCCGTTTGCTGACTGATAGCAGCACTACCCGCTTCAATACGATAACGCTGCTCTGCCGATGGCTCCCAATTCATAGTGATGCCTGACATCTCGTCTAAATTGGTCTCTGGATTGTGCGTCAATGTTTTGGCAGTCAGCTCATACTCAGTTTCGCCTTTCTCATTAGTCTGTACCGCTTTGATATCTGTTGCTTCATAATCAACATCGGTTGCTTCCATGCTAACTGGCGGCGCTATCTCTCCTTGCTGTTGAAAAAACCAACCTGCAATACCAGCGATAATCAAGGCAAGAACTATTAAAACACGAGTATTCACGACAAATTATCCTGAGTTTTTGCTGCATCAAGCGTATAATACGCGATGAAGTCTTGATAGTGTCCATGACCTTTCAAAATGAGGTCACATACTTCACGTACAGCGCCAGTGCCACCTGATCGGGTGGTGACCATGTCACTGCGATTGATGACTTCAGCATGCGCATTGGGTACTGTTGCAGCAAATCCAACGGTCTGCATCGCTTTAATGTCTGGTAAATCATCGCCCATGTAAGCGCAATCAGCAGCCGTGATATTGAGCGCTGGATCAAGTATGGTTAGTAGCTCATTTAAAGCAACCAGCTTATCATCACGACCTTGCACCACATAATTAACGCCCATTTCCGTGGCGCGCTTATCTACCATGGCACTGCTACGACCTGTAATAATAGCCGTCAAAATGCCATAACGTGCTAACGACTTAACGCCTACGCCATCATGGACAGAAAAGGCCTTGGTCTCGATACCATTGGCATCATAGATAATTTGACCGTTTGATAAAATACCATCGACATCCATTATCAACAGCTTTACTTGTCCGGCTTTTTTGATTAAGTCTTGCATCATATCCCTCTTTCTTAAGGCTATTTTTTACATTTTATTGTTATAAATCGATACTGTGCGAATCTATACTGTATAAACCGATATCTTTATTAATGCTATTTATTTTACACCGGCTTGTAGCAAATCATGTACCGTAATAATTGCTTCTAAACGATCTTGGTCGTCAATAATTAGCAACTGGCTAATACCATTTTCATTCATCACACTGAGCGCATCTGATGCGCGCATGGTCTTACTAATGCGCCGTGGATTACTAACCATTACTTCAGCCATCGGCGTTTGCAAATCGATGCCTTTTTCTAGACCACGGCGTAGGTCACCATCTGTAAATACCCCAACCACCTTATCATTATCATCGGTCACCACCGTCATTCCTAAGCGCCCAGCAGACATAGTAAAAAGCGCTTCTTGCAGTGGCGCTTGCTGATGAATAAGCGGCAAATCTTCTGACTTAGTATGCATTAAATCTTCAACTCGCGTTAGCAGCTGACGACCTAATGCGCCTGCTGGATGCGATAATGCGAAATCCTCTGAGGTAAAGTTGCGCGCATGGACTAAGGCAACGGCCAATGCATCGCCAAGCGCTAAGGTCGCCGTGGTACTGGAAGTAGGAGCAAGATTAAGTGGACAAGCCTCTTGCGATTTACCGAGCGTCAATACAATATTCGCGGCACGAGGCAACATACCGCGCTTATCACGGCTAATACTAATCAGTGGAATATTTAGGTGTTTGACCACTGGCAGCAGCATCTTAATCTCATCGGACTCACCAGAGTTAGAGATAGCAAGCAGTACATCACCTTTTACCAACATGCCTAAATCGCCATGCCCAGCTTCACCAGGATGCATAAAAAAGGCTGGCGTGCCAGTAGAGGCAAACGTCGCCGCTATTTTACGCCCAATCAATCCTGACTTACCCATACCAGTGACCACGACTCGACCCTTACAAGCTAAAATAATATCGCATGCTTGTGCAAACCTATCGTCTATCTGCTCTGTTAGCAAAGCCAATGCCGATATCTCAGTGTTAATCGCTTCGATAGCCTTACTAATAAACTGCTCATGGGTTAGATTGATTTGGGTATTACTCATGGATTCGCTCTATTTTATAATGAATCAATACTGTATTTTACTATACTATGCCCAATATTAATAATAATCTACGAAACCAATCGCTAACAACTCGGCACGTCATTTTAGACCATTATTATACGTTTATTTATACAAAAAAAACCCACTATAAAAGCAGGTTTTGATCGGATAAATCACGTATTAGTAATGCACCTTCGATAATGAATCTTGCTCTCTAACCATTGTTATCATTAGATCCATCATTTGGCTTTTCCTCAAAACCCGTATTATCTGCTGGGTTTTCGAAGCCACGGTCTTGACCAAAACCGCCACGTTCAAAGCCACGCTCCTGACTCTGACCAAAGCTACCACGCTCAAAACCACGATCTTGACCTTGGCTAAAACCGCCACGATTAAAACCACTGCGATTAGACGCAAAACCGCGCTCTTCAAAGCCACCTGTGCTAGCAGGATTACTACCGCGTTCAAATCCGCCGCCTTGATAACCTGCTGGAGCAGCGCTTTGCGGTTGAGTACTTGTACCTGTCGTTGTCGTACTGCTACGTGGATTACGTGCCGGCACGACGGTTGAGATAGCGTGTTTGTATACCATTTGACTGACAGTGTTTTTGAGCAATACCACGTACTGATCAAATGATTCAATCTGACCTTGCAGCTTGATACCATTGACCAAGAAAATAGAGACAGGAATACGATCTTTGCGCAGCGAGTTCAAAAACGGATCTTGTAAAGTTTGTCCTTTTGACATGAGAGCTCTCCTAAATATTATTAATTATGTTTTAGTGCCAATTATTTTAAGTGTTCATTTAATTATAATGGCTAACGGCAGATACAATAATAAATTTTCTTTATAAAACGTATCTAAATAAACGCTACTTGTTCTTAAGTGATTCCACTTTATCGCGAATACATTATTATTGTAAATAATTAAGTAACTAGTTGTTTCAGTAGTTATTTTTATCAACAAACGTCAATTAATATTGATTGAAAACACAGTTAGGCTAATATTACACCTACTATTTTGATGAATTTAAATTATAACAGCTATCTACGATATATTTTGATACTAATTGTCATTACTTTCTAATAGTTGCATAGAGCTTTTTGCAATACTATATTTTTAGTACACCATATTGTATTTATAAGGTATTAACTCATACCATATTTTGAGGCGATAGTGATTTTGCTATAACTGATAGCTTTAGTATCATTGATAGATTTAATATAAATAGTCTCTTGCCTGCGCCATGGTAGTGAATGCTTTTACCACCATATTGCGGTCTATAGAATAGCCTTCCTCACTAGAGGTATCGGCTGCTATCGCCCCATCCATGGACTTACTAGGCAATTGCATGACTTTGCGTAACCATGTGTACTGACGTTTTGCCAATTGTCTTGTCGCATATAATGCCTTATTTTGCATTTGCTGACAAGCAAGTGCCTGGGTCGCATCATCAGATAAGCTTGATTGAGCTGAAGACTGCAGCACTTCAAAAGCACTGTAAAATTGCGCTTTGTCTAGATGAGGCTGTTCAAATACTGGGTGATCGATATGTACTAGGTATTCTAGTACTTGGCGATAACCAACGCAGCGCATGGATGGTAGATTTGGCGTTAAAGGATAGCGCTCCAGCAGACCAATGACCTCAGTCACCAACCCGTCATTCCACATGATATCTAAACGTTGCTCGATACGTGTATGCAACCATGGACGATCAGGCATGACTGTCAATGCATGCCATTGCTGATTGGGATTATTTGCCAATGCCTGCTTGGGCTTGCGCTGCCAGTCACTTATAGGAATGTCAGTTTGCAGATAAACTTCAACTGCTCGGGTGATGCGCTGAGTATCAGTCGCATTAAGGCGCTCATGGCTGATCGGATCTATCTCACCCAAATAGTCGTAAAGCGCACTAATGCCTTTATCTTGCCGCCACTGCTCCACACGTGCGCGAACACTATCATCACTGTCAGGTACTGGAGATAGCCCGTCTAGCAGTGCCATGTAATACATCATAGTACCGCCAACCAGCAACGGTATTTTGCCATTCTCGTGACAGCTATCAATCAAACGGGCAACGTCATTCACAAATTCGGCGACGCTATAGCTCTGCATAGGATCGATAATATCAACCAAATGATGTGGATAACGCGCCAACTCAATAGCGGTTGGTTTTGCCGTACCGATATTCATATCACGATAAATCAGCGCTGAATCTACTGAAATTAGCTCATAACGCCCTGTATCATATAACTCATAAGCCAGTGCAGTCTTGCCACTTGCTGTCGGCGCCATCAAACACACCACGCTATTATCTGCTAAATTGGCGTTTAGGCGATAAGATGAGCTGTCAGATGAAAGTTGCATAGGCTTGCCTTTATTAATGATATTAGTAGCAATAAATAACTTTGAGCAGTGTCATTGCTAAAATTTGCTTATTATATTTTTTGTCGTTATAGCTATCTTGACTCAGGCGCAGATAATAGCATCAATGTTGCTAATTGATTACCATCTATCGCTTTAATCGCATGCTGAGTCAGTAACGCGTCGATATCCGCCAAGAACACCATCAAGTCTTGCTTTGACATTTGCATGCTCACGGCAGCAAGTTGCTGATTAATGTCATTTGCACTGTGCAGCCATTGATCTTTTTTATATGCCCTATTGCTAAGTAAACTTGACTCAAATAACGAACGCATTTTTGATTGCCAATTCTCTGCACCGAGCAATACACATTGGCTTTGATGATAAAACAATAGCCAAGGCAGTGCTTTATTCTCACTATATGTCGTGCCAACAGATTCGGTTAATGCCTCATTTAAATGAGTAACAACGTCTAGGCAATAAGGCAAAGATGTCGAATGTATTGCGACATCGTTAGCGATACCTCTGGTGTTTTGACTTGTTTTCTCAGAAACACTTGGTACGTTTAAGGTTTGAGGCGAATACCTATTTTCTGACAACTGATAGGGTTGTTTGGGCGCTTTTACCTGCTGGCTTTTGCTTGAATAAATGGTCGTTGATGTGTTTGGCATTGCAGTAGCGAATGCGTTATCGATAGACAAATTACTATCTACTATCTGACTATTACCTAGTATTTGAATAGCATTAGCAGAACTGATCGTCTCTGTAGTCACTACTGTCTTAAGTTTTGTCCGAATCGCATGGCTTACATGCGCCATAATATTATTGAGCGGACTTATTTTAATACGCTGTTTAGATGGATGCACATTGATATTGAGCCACTGAGTGGGCAAATCAAAATAAAGCGCATAGCCAGTTCCTACCAACTGAGCAGTTTGGGCAAGTTGGCGTAGCTGATTGCTTATCAATGCTTCTTTTACCAGTCTGCCATTCACATAGATTAATTTTGGTAAGGTATCCTGCGAATCAGTGATAGGCCATAACCAACCATTAACGCTTGCTTGATCGCCAAAGCCATTATTAACATATTCTCTGGATGGCTGCATTAAACTGGTGAGGTCTATCGCTATCTCTAACGCCTTTTTGGTTAACGACAACCCAGTCGCTTGCTCAAGACGTGCCAATGGCAAAGGATTGACATTATTATTGCCATTAGCATTTGTAGAAACGGTATTTAAAGACTTTGAATTTGAAAGCCTTGTAGTTGAAGACACCGTACTTAAAGACATCGTACTTAAAGACATCGTACTTAAAGACATCGCACTTGAAGAAAGTGACAATCGTTTTTTATTATCATGAAACAGCGTCAGTGCCACATCTGCTCGCGCCAAAGCCACTTCGCGCACAATCGTTTCGATATGACCGAACTCCGTCGCAATAGATTTCAAATTGCCACGGCGTGCTGGTACGTTAAAATATAAATCTTTAACCGTAATGGTGGTACCACGATGATGCACAACTGGCATGAGCTTTGGCGCATCATCTAACACACCTGCGACTTGCAACTGGCGACCGATGCCACTGTCATCATGGCTACTGGTTAAAGTCAGCCGAGATACTGCCGCCGTCGCTGCTAGTGCTTCCCCGCGAAAACCCAACGTCGTAATACCGTGTAAGTTAGCGACATCCGCGACTTTACTGGTTGCATGACGGGTAATTGCCATGACCATATCATCGGGATGAATACCCACGCCATTGTCGACCACTTCAATCATACCCATGCCGCCTTGAGTAATATGTATCTCAATATTGGTCGCACCAGCGTCAATGGCATTTTCTAGCAGCTCTTTGACTACAGCTGCTGGGCGTGTCACTACCTCACCCGCTGCCAATTGATTGATGAGCAGCGGCGATAGTTTTTTGATGCGAGTATAAGAATGATTGTCTGGCATTTTCGGCATTAAGAGGTATCGTTGTTTTACGTGATGATAAGTAGTACTGGCAGATATTGATGACTTATATTAAGGTCTGTTGAACATTCAAATGTATAATTAAATCTTAACAGAGGATAAATCCAAGCCTTGCGCTTGTCCAGCCTTCGATAGCCGCAGCTCGACTTGACGAGACTCATTATCCTTATCAGTGCTAGTAGCTTGCGTCATATCGATAAACAAGGTCGGCGGTGGTAAATAGCTGTCCGCACGGCTTGCCCATTCGATGATAACCAATGCATTTGGCTCATCCAGATATTCATCAAAACCGATAAAAGACAGCTCTTCTGGGTCTTGCAGACGATACAAATCCGCGTGGTAAACTGGCTTGACTGAGCCGTCTGTTTGCTCGATGCTATAAGGCTCGACCAAGGTATAAGTCGGGCTTTTGACGGCACCTGCATGCCCGAGCGCCTGCAACCAATAGCGAGTCAGAGTCGTTTTACCTGCCCCTAAATCACCTGCCAACCAGACACTACCTGTCAAAGGTAAAGCTGCCAATTGTGCAGCCAAACGCTGAGTATCGGCTTCTGTATACAGTGTCAGCGTCTTAGCATTTTTGTCCTCTGTTGTACTATTAGGCATCGGGCTTACCTACCTGCACTTTCGTCTGTACCTGCATAGTCACCGTTGGGTTGATAAAGCTTTCACCGCGGATCAATTTGGCATATAGCTCAGGGTCGTGCCACTCGGCACTGACTTGATCGCTAAACTCAAACGCTTCTAGATGAAGCTTACCCATTTGCTCATTCGCCACATCATCAGCAAAGCACTGCGCGTAACCGGTAGCGGTTTCATGTGCAATCACCGAGTAAACGCTGACATCAGATTCACCGTTTTGCATTTGGGTTTGTTTTAGAATTTCTTGCGCCCAAAAGAATATCACGCGTGAAAACTGCTCTGCCGATGGCGATACTGGCAAGCTTATCCAGCGCGCACTGAATTTTTTACAGGCAGCGACATACTCAGGGTCGTCTTTATTCCAAAAACAAATCGCGTGATCAAAGCTGTCGATAATGTCCTTGATAGACGATTTTAATAAGCCAAAATCATAGACCATTTGCCCATGATCCAAGCGCTTAGCCTCAAGAATCAGTTCAATCTGATAACTATGACCATGTATAGAGTGTTTGCAGCGCTCAGAGCTACAATTACGCACAATATGTGCATTTTCAAATTTAAAAAGTTTACGGATACGCATAACAATCAACCAAAACAGTAAGCATTTTTATGCTAAATATGAATATTATAAAAGTTTGCCGCGACGACTTATCGGCTTGTGGCTTATTATAGCAAATCGTGATGACTCCGTAAGTAAGCACTTATTAATAGCAGTATTGACTAAATAAATTCATGGCATTGAAAATCTACTTATAAAACTCATTTATCAAACAAATTTTTAGAAGGAGCATTATACAAGGGATGGATACAGGATTGACTCAAATCGTAGGTGAATTGTGCTAGCGCTATCTATTGCGACCCCTTAAGCATATACTCATTGCAGTACGCACTATTTGCGTCATCAGCATTAATCTAACCTTAAAACTATTTACACTGGCTTAAAAGGTATTACGGCTTATCTCAAGAGGAAAAAACCATGAGTAAAGGTCAAGACAGTAAAAAGAACGTAAAAAAGAAACCGCTATTAACGGCAAAAGAGAAAAAAGCTGCCAAACAATCTAAGAAAGACGACAACGGCAGTATCTTAGGTAAACATTAATATTTAGTGCATCATTGTGTCACTTAAATCTATGCCAATCGAACCTCACGGTTTGATTGGCATTTTTTATGCTAGGTGCGGTCTTTATGCTAAGCACCGCGCGGCGCAAACATAATAATTGCCATGCCTAATAACGCAACCGCAGAACCTACTATATCCCACGTGGTCGGCCTGATACCATTCACCGTCCACAACCATAAAATAGCCATCGAAATATACACGCCGCCATAAGCCGCGTAGACTCTACCAGCTGCGGCAGGATGTAAAGACAACAGCCAAACGAAAGCGACCAAACTTAGTACGCCAGGGACAAGCAGCCAAATAGACTTACCTTCTCGCAACCATAGATAAGGCAAATAGCAGCCCGCTATCTCTGCTAATGCGGTCAGCGCAAACAGTCCAACGGTTTTTAATTCAGTCAAAACCATCTACTCCTAAACGGTGATAAATCCTGTCATATACTGTACGGCATTGCCAGAAATCATTACTCTGTCACCTGCGACGACACAGTCTAGAACCCCGCCGCGACGTGATGCTTGATAAGCGACCAAGTGATTTTTACCCAAACGCTCCGCCCATAATGGAGCTAAAGCAGTATGAGCTGAACCCGTCACTGGGTCTTCATCGCCACCATTGGCTGGCCAAAAATAACGTGAAATAAAATCATAGTTTTTGTAGCCAGCAGACTTAGCCTGACAAGTCACCACCACATCTAAAGGCGCAAGCTGTTTTAGCTGCTCGTTATCACGCGCTACTGTTAATACGTCGGACTCAGCATTATAAATCACAAAATAGGCTTGAGTATTTTTATAGACTTCAACGGGTGCAATAGATAGTCCTGCAAGCAAGCTATCAGGGATATTGTCAACTTTCTTAGGATTAGTATTAGGAAAATCCATTTGTATTTTGCCAGTTTCTGTCTGTACGATGGTCAATATACCAACCGCTTTGGCGGAAAATTTAATGGTTTCTATACTAGGATTTTTGTTAAATAACACAAAGGCTGACGCCAAGGTTGCATGACCGCAAAAAGCAATCTCAGTCAATGGTGAAAACCAGCGGATATGATAAATGCCTTTATCATCAAGAACCATAAAAGCTGTCTCGGATAAGTTGTTTTCAAAAGCAATAGACTGCATTAAATTATCAGAAAGCCAATCTTCTGTAATAACGACTGCCGCTGAATTGCCTTTAAAAACGGTATCCGTAAAAGCATCGATGACATTTATTTCTAGTTGCATTTTATGTTCTCGCTTTATTTTTATAGATCTATAGTTTTATAGCTTTATAGCTTTATGAATTTTATGGTGTTACTGGCAATATCAATCAACAATAAATAGCTTAGCGCCTATCTTCGTTGACGAACGATGTGCAATCGTATTGTCCGCCACTTGATAAGTCATGCCCGCTGTTAAGGTAAAAGTACGACCATCTTTTAGTTCGGTGTTCAGCTCGCCCTCAACACAGAATAAAATATGTCCTTTATCGCACCAGTGATCGGCAAGGTAGCCTGCGGAGTACTCAACCATATGCACATTGATATTGTTAAATTCGCAAGTCTTCCAATACCCCGTGCCCGTTTCACCTCTGTTTTCTACCGCTTCTACTGTCGTCCAATCGGTAATAGCAAAAGGTATATTTTTCATTTCCATAACGTCATCTCCCTGATTTTATTGTTCATTTATTTATCATCAAATCTTTACTTATTACACCTTAAATCCAGCGCCGCACTTTATTTAGATAATCCTGATAAGTTTTGCCAAATTTCTGTGCCATCATCCGCTCTTCTGGCTGGATTTGAAAGTGCGTCATATAAAGTATAAAAATAGGCAATAATACAAACGCCAGAAGGTGAGACAAATAGAACGCCCAGCCTAATAATATAAGCACCAAGCCCACATACATCGGATTGCGGCTATACTGATATATACCACTGGTCACTAAACTAGAGACCTGCTCTAACGCTTGCGGATTGGGTGTGGTCTGAGCTATTCTAAATTGAGTCACACCCATGATACCTAAGCTCAGACCCACCACACCCAAAGCCACTGCCAGTACAGTTGAGCCGTTGAGTGAGAACGTCAAAGCAGGAACCATTTTAGAGACGCCATACATAGCAGCGGCGGTAATAATCACTTGGGCGACTGGAGGGACTTTAAGTGCTAGAGCGTTCATGATTAGACCTCATAGAGCGTTAAATGAAAAACCTTAACAGTGAGTGCTCATTATACCTGCTCACTATTTTCGTTTTAATTTTTACTTTTAGCCCTTAACTATTTAAACCGTCAAAAAATAATTGTTTTCACCTTTTAGATGTCGCTATCCTTTATTTTTATTCTTTGCTCGCTAACCATATCACTGTATTTATACGGTTAACTGGGATTGTTATTTATCAAAATAACGCCATTTATGTAAAGTAAAAACATATATAAAAATATAATACCTCATAGAGTATTATGTCTTAAAGTTGTATTTAAATTTAAATGAGGAAACTGGCATCATGATGCGTATCGGATTGTTCTTATTAACCAACTTAGCGGTGATTGTGGTATTTAGCATCGTGTTTGGTATTTTATCCAGATTTTTTGGAATTGGTGGCGTACATGGTGCGGGCGGGTTAAATTACACCAGTCTTGCCATTATGTGCGGCGTATACGGCATGGTTGGTTCGATGGTATCACTATTTATCTCGAAGTGGATGGCCAAAAGATCAACGGGAACGGTGGTTATTGAAACGCCAAGCAATGCCACTGAAAAATGGCTTGTAGATACGGTCGCCAGACAAGCGCGAGCGGTAAATATTGGCATGCCAGAAGTGGGGATTTTTAATAATTCTCAGCCAAACGCGTTTGCCACAGGCTGGAATAAAAACAAAGCATTAGTCGCTGTTTCATCTGGCTTATTGCAAAGCATGACACCCGATGAAGTAGAAGCGGTATTGGCGCATGAAATTGGTCACGTAGCAAACGGTGATATGGTCACCCTTGCGCTCATCCAAGGAGTGGTAAACGCCTTTGTGATGTTCTTTGCGCGTATTATTGGTAGCTTCGTCGATCGGACGGTGTTTAAAAATACCAGTGATAGTCCAGGTATTGGTTACTTTATCACGAGTATTGTGATGGATATTTTGCTTGGATTTTTGGCGTCTGCTATCGTTATGTGGTTCTCGCGTCTACGCGAATTCCGTGCGGATCAGATGGGTGCAAAACTTGCCAGCAAAGACAAAATGATTAGTGCGCTT
Source organism: Psychrobacter sp. Ps7 (assembly GCF_022129225.1). Lineage (NCBI taxonomy): Bacteria > Pseudomonadati > Pseudomonadota > Gammaproteobacteria > Moraxellales > Moraxellaceae > Psychrobacter > Psychrobacter sp. Ps7. The sequence goes on from NZ_JADQAH010000001.1 coordinate 209,400, forward strand.
GATGCCTTGCGTCCTTCTGAGCAGCGTCCAGATCAAATGCCTGAGAGCATGAAAGCATTTGCTATTTCATCAGGACAATCTACGGGCTTTAGTATCGCAAACCTTTTCCGCTCACATCCAACGCTTGATGACCGTATTGCGGCGTTGAGAAATTATAACCCTAGTGAGGGGTAATGACAGGATCAGCTCCCCTACCTGCTCGTAAAATTAACGTAAAAACCCAGACATAAAAAAAGCCTATCTATAAAAGAAAGCCTATCTATAAAAGATAGGCTTTTCTAAATCAAACTCGTTATTTAAATATCAAACGCTAATGCTCTGTCGCCTTCGCTATCTTTGATACGCGTTGGCAAACCAATCTTATTCAATAGATTGATAAATGGCTTGGCATCCAGCTCTTCGACGTTAACCATCTTGCCAGCATCCCACTCACCAGTTGCGACCAGAATCGCCGCAGCGACGGGTGGTACGCCTGCGGTATAAGAAATACCTTGGCTACCAACCTCATTATAAGCGTCTTTATGATCTGAGATATTATAAATAAATACCTCGCTATCAACGCCGTTGATTTTGCCTTTGACCTTGTCACCGATGCAGGTCTTGCCTGTATAATTCGGCGCAAGAGAGCTTGGGTCTGGTAGAACCGCTTTCACTACTTTTAATGGGATAACTTCTTGCCCTTCAGCAGTCATCACTGGCTGCTCAGAGAGTAGACCCAAACTTTGTAGCACAGTGAATACATTAATATAATGCTCACCAAAGCCCATCCAAAAACGGATATTTGGTACGTCTAAATTGGCGGATAACGAATGCACTTCATCATGGCCACTTAAGTAACTGTTTTGCACGCCAACCACTGGTAAATCGTCAGTACGCTTCACTTCGAACATTTTATTAGACTGCCACTTGCTGTCCTGCCAAGAGTAAACCGTACCAGTAAATTCACGGAAGTTAATCTCAGGATCGAAGTTAGTAGCGAAGTATTTACCGTGGCTGCCAGCATTGATATCAATGATATCGATATCCGTCACCGAACCTGCATCCATCATGTCATAGCCAAGACGCGCATAGGCGTTGACCATACCGGGGTCAAATCCTGCCCCTAAAATCGCCGTGACATTATTGTCCGCACAGCGCTGTTTGCGCTGCCATTCGTAATTGTCATACCATGGCGGCGTCTCGCAAATCTTGCGTGGATCTTCGTGAATGGCGGTATCGATATAAGCAACACCTGTCTCGATACAAGCTTCCAATACCGTCATATTGATAAATGCCGAACCGACATTGATGACGATTTGGATACCCGACTCTTGAATCAGCTGTATCAGCGCCTGAGTATCCATAGCATCCACTTGGTGCGTATGCAATACCGCAGGCTGCTTGAAGCTATTCTTATCTTTCACGCTTTGGGCGATGGCATCACATTTATCTTGCGTGCGCGAGGCAATATGAATCTCGCCAAGGATATCGTTATGCATCGCACATTTATGCGCGACCACTTGAGCGACACCGCCGGCTCCGATGATGAGTACGTCTTTTTTGCTAGATTTGGCTTGTTGGTTTGTGTTCAATGAACAATCCTCCTTTGTGTCTCTGTCGATACCATCGATAGTGGCGAGTCAAAACAGAAACGAGTGAATGATATGCGTGAATTAAAAAGGAAGACCGAGGAAAACCCACGCACCCGTCGGGCAAAGCACCATTTGATTGTTGGCTTTTGCCCGTGGCGATTATAACAATTTTCATGAAGACATCGGTAAAAATAATGTATAAAAAACAGACGAGTTAAAGTCATCTAAAAACGAACTTAAGTCTTTGTTTTCTAAAATTTAAATCAATTAATCGACACAACTAAATTAAGACAAGCTGGCTTTGTAATCTTGATAATCAAATTCGCGCTGCACATCTATACTGCCATCTAGACGACGAATCACAATCGCCGGCATATTAACACCATTGAACCAGTTCTTTTTCACCATGGTATAACCTGCGGCATTACCAAAGGTTACGGTATCACCTATTGTTAGGTTATTTGGCAAGGCATACTCACCAAAGATATCGCCTGCCAAACAAGAACGACCATAAATAATCGTATTATCAGCTGACTTAGCGCTCTCGCTGATGGGTGCGATATTGGTAGGGTCGATATCAAGAGAGGCAATATTCATTAAATCACTATTCACAGCCGCTATCGGCGCTGACTCACGGTAAATTAACAAATCAAGCATGTGCGCTTCAATGGATGAATCTACTACAGCGAGATTTTTTTCATTATGCATAGTATCTAAGACGGTCGTGACCAATGACCCAGCACCATGAATACTGGCCTCACCCGGCTCCAAATAAACTTGTACATCATATTTTTCACTAAAGCCTTTTAACCTGTCAGCCAGTTTTTCTAGTGGATAATCAGGCGCGATAAAATGAATACCGCCGCCCAAGCTCACCCACTCAAGCTGCGCTAAAACATCGCCAAATCTGTCTTCGATATCGGCCAAGCTGGCACTAAAGGCTTCAAAGCTGTCATTTTCACAGTTGTTATGAATCATTACCCCACTAATATCATCAAGTACTGCTGCAATCTTGTTTTTATCATGTTCGCCCAAACGACTAAAAGGACGCGCAGGATCAGCGATGATAAACGATGAATTACTGGTCTTTGGGTTTAAGCGCAGTCCCACTGGTATATTTTTTGCCGCCGCTTGACCTTTAAAAGCATTTAACTGTGAGATAGAGTTAAAGATAATTTTATCAGCATAGCTCAATACTTCATCGATCTCATCAGCACTATAGGCGACGCTGTAAGCATGAGTTTCTTTTTTATTATCACTGTCTTTACCTTTACCAAAGGTCTCGTAGCCAAGTCTAACTTCATTGAGTGACGATGAGGTTGTGCCGTGCAAATAAGGCTGCATCACATCAAACACGCCCCAAGTGGCAAAGCATTTGAGCGCCAATAATGCTTTAGCGCCTGATAGCTCGCACAGCCGTGAGATAATCTGCATATTGGCAACGATTGCCGCTTCATCGAGCAAATAATAAGGCGTGGGCAGTAGAGATGATTGGGTGGTGTTTAGCGAAGTTTTTGCATTCATAAGAGGTTACCTAATAGCTGCTGTTGGCATCATGACAGACATAAATATTTGCGCTATAGTAGACTAAATTCATCATAATTAGAATATCTTATGTCACTATCAACCGATTATTCCACTGCTACTAGCCAAGCTTATTCATCGCAGCTCGACCCAAAAAATATTCATTTAGAACATCTTGATGCTAATGCGCGTGCTGTACTGGAGTTTTGGTTCGACAAAGACAATGAGCCATATTGGTTTGCGCAAAATGATGACTTTGATACGCAGATAAAAGATAAATTCGGTGATATCTGGCAAGCTGCCAAGCAAGGTGAATGCGTGACATGGCGTAGCGCAAACGCGCCAACCGATAGCAATAGCTCCATCACGGCGTTGGCAGGCAGACTAGCAGAAATTATTGTCTTAGATCAGTTTTCGCGTAATTTATGTCGCGGGCAAGCAGGCGCTTTTGCACAAGATGGTATGGCTATCGCATTGGCACAAGAGGCTATTGGACAACCACACTTTGATACATTACCGACTGAATGGCGCAAGTTTATCATCATGCCATTTATGCATTCAGAGTCATTGGTGATCCATAAGCGCTACTTACCATTGTTTGAAAAATTACATGATGACAATACGCTGGATTTCGAAAATCGTCATAAAGATATCATTGAACAATTCGGTCGCTATCCGCATCGCAATGACATTTTAGATCGCGAGTCAACGGATGAAGAAGAAGCCTTCTTGCAACAACCGAACTCGTCGTTTTAGCGCTTATATATTTATATGATTGATTGCAATATGGTTTATTGCAATATGATTTATTCTAATATAGTTACTTCAACTCAAAAGAAGTGTGAAGTACAAGGCAACCAAGTATAGGCATATATATATATTTCAAGCGAGATGAACGCCGAACTTTTTATAGTGCAATGGATTGACTATGATAATAAAGCAAGGGCTGAATCAGATAACTGGTTCAGCCCTTGCTTTATTTTACTTAATTTTTAGGTGCTTTCGTTCAGATTGGTGCTTTTATTCAGCTTGAGGACACGCCCTAGTTCACTTAATTATTAGTTCACTATCCCTGTCGTAAAGGTAAAGCTCTCACGCTCGATAGTTTTATTATCCACTAAAATATCAAAGCTGACACGGTAGTCACTGTTGCCATGTAAACCACAGTTTTTGCCTTTTTTACTGGCAATCTGGCAGCTTTTTAAATTATCAGTGATTGGTAATATAAAAGCTTCGTTTGCTGGTAGTGCATTTGCCGTATTTTTATAGGGATCTTGGCGATAGTCTAGCAGCTCAATCGGTACATCGATATTTCGCTGGATATCATGGAATATCACATTGCTGATATCAATCGTTTGAGCGGATGGCATATTGATATAAATGGGTTGCCCGATAGGATCCACTCGCAAGTCACGACCTGTATGCTTGACAGGATCTGGCGTCTCATTATATAGCGCGGTTACTGTATCCGTCACGCCTTCACATGGATAAGTGAATACGCCTTTAACCGTATTATCTTTAGTCGCTTGGGTCGCTGCTGCATGGTTGACCAATACATAACCTTGGTTATTCGCCGCCTCTTTATTGTATGGCTTATAGATAACCACGCCAGTACCCGTCACGCTTGCACTAGGCATCATTAATGAACGCAAATGGTAAGGCGCTGCCAGCAAGGACTTTGCCATCGAGCCTGCCACAACATCCGAGCGAATAAGATTGCCTACTGAACTATAGTGAATAGATTGGGCGATATTCTCAGTCACACCATATCGTACATTTGGGTAATTTGCGTTTGATAAACGATCGGTAAAACTTAAGCCACCAAAAAATGGATTATTGCTACTGGTAACGCCCGAAATATCTGCAATCTTATTTTCGTAATGCGCACTGAATGCGGTCGGTGAGCTATTGGCAAAGACGTATTTAATATAATTTGCATGTTTAATGGCAACATCATCAAGCGCGGTATCAACAGATAAGCCGCTCAGACCACAGCTGGTACGTGCCAAACTGAACTTATTGTTGGCAATTAATGCAGCCTTTACCTCATTAGTAGCAGTACTGCTATCAGGTTGGTCGCCAACATTATCGCTTGAATTGTCACTTGTATTACCACTGGGCTGCTCGTTTGGCTCGATAGCAGGTGGGTTCGGGCTTGGCGCATTGGTATTAGAGCTGCTATCAGAGCCACCACCGCCCCCACCACAAGCTGTTAGAAACACTGTCAAAAAAAGCACTGCAGCAAGATTTTTCTGTGGCGTACTTATTAATAGCGTACTGAGCGTCATTTTTTATCCTATAGAATAATAGCGCGTATATAAGTCAATAAATGCCAGCGTTAAATATGCGGACATAAGCTAAGTAGACTTAAGCTGCTAATATCACAGTATTGAATTTATTTGTAATGGCATTGTAATACAGTCCAAAAATTTTTACTTGGTGTTTCTTGAAGACTGATACGTTCATTATAGACTGTCTTATTTTTAGTCATGACTATTTCCACTTAGGCTATTTTAAAGAAGCACGCTCAGCTTAACGTTTATTTTTAAGTGCTTTCTTCTTAAGTGATTTGTTCTTAAATGGCTTTCTCTAATGACTTTCTGACTGGTGCAAAACTACGTCTATGCGCAGATAATACGCCGTATTTTTCGATTGCCTCTACGTGTGCGCGTGTTGGATAGCCTTTATGTTTGGCGATACCGTATTCTGGATGCTCGGCATCAAGCGCATACATGGCTTTGTCACGGCTGACTTTAGCTAATATACTGGCGGCAGCAATGCTGGTATGACGCGCATCGCCCTTTACCCATGCTTGGCAATCGATAATCGATTTTTCTATACCCAGTTCAGCGAGCATTGCCTCATTTAATTCAGGGCAGCGATTACCATCGAACAAAACTTCGACCTGCCTCATAGAGTTGACAAGAGGATGAGCAATGGCTTTTAACAATACTTCGGTACATAAGCGCATACCGAGCATCGTCGCTTGCAAGATATTGACTTGATCGATGACCGCTGCTGGGATCTCGGCGACAACATAACCAATAGCATGCTGCTGAACCAACGGATAAAGACGGTCACGCTTCTTTTCACTCAGCTGCTTGGAGTCGGTCAAGATAGATAATGGCGTGTCCTTTAATGGCTGCATCTCAATCAATCCTGACCAAGTTTTAGGCAATATCGCAGCAGCCACATTGACGCTACCGAGCAACGGCCCACGTCCTGCTTCATCAACGCCCATTTGTAGCGTTGACTGCTGCAAGCCTTGCTCCACCTCGATCCGATACTGAGCAAGTAGCGCATCAATATCTACCTGACCCGATAAACGAATAGGCTCAACCAGCTGCAGATATTGACCTTTGATATCAATTTGCTCAATACTTATTTCAATCGGGGTGACAAAATTGTCGGTTTGGTACTGGTTACTCATAGGGGCGTGGTATCTTTGTTATTAGGTATCATTGTGATTAATAGAAGAAGAAATGATCGCAATCAATAATGGCTTAAATCCAATGTTTCGCTTGGATAAACCATTGCTCAATCACACTATTAGCGGGATCATGATTACTCTGCTGTTGTAATAAGTGCTTGGTGGCGACGAGATCTTTTAATTGCTCAGCATAGGCACGCGGTTGCAGTAGCCGCATGACCGTACGACAGATATTATCACCACTCGCCTGCTCTTGAATCAGCTCAGGAACGATTGCAGTATCAGCCAAAATGTTGGGCAGCGCCACATAAGGCACTTTGACCAAGCGTTTGGCAATCTGATAGGTGAGCTTATTTAATTGATAAACCACCACCATCGGTCGCTCTAATAGCATCGCCTCTAGGGTTGCAGTGCCAGATGCCAGCATCACAATATCTGAGGCTGCCATCGCGTGCTGACTAAAGGCTGGCTGGCTATCATCATAGACCACCACGATGGCAGCACGTAGTTGCTCTGAGCGCTGATCAATAACATCTTGGACGATGTATTGGTGATTCTGGTCGACGGTCGGAATGATAAAGCACAGCTTGGGGTCAAGCAATATCAACTTTTGAATACCATCTAACATCAATGGCAAAATAGCCGTGATTTCACCGCGCCGAGAGCCTGGCATCACACAAATAAGCTGGCTGACATCGTCAAATCGTTCAATAAAAAACTGCTGCAAGCCATCGTTGTGCCAAACCAGCTCACTACGGCGCTGATTGATCGGTGTCTCTAATAATGTTTGATCGATCGTACGCAACAGCGGATGACCAACACATATTGCTGGATGATTATGACGTTCATAAACGGACAGCTCAAAGGGGAACAAACACAACACAAGGTCGGTCGCTGCTTTAATATTATGAATACGTGACTCACGCCATGCCCAAATAGAAGGGCTCACATACTGCACGCAGAATACGCCTTGCGGTTTTAACTTTTTAGCCACTCTAAGATTAAAATCAGGCGCATCAATGCCAATAAACCAATTAATATCAGCGGCTTTAAATGCGCTCAATAATTCACGGCGAGCTTTAAGTAGGTCAGGTAATTGCGCCATGACTTCTACCAAACCCATTACTGCCAAACGCTCCAACGGAAAAATGCTTTGCAGCCCTTGCGCTTGCATCTTTGTACCACCGACGCCGACCCATACAATATCACCACGTAGATTATTCATCTGCTGCATGAAGTCTGCGCCCAAGCTATCCCCTGACACCTCACCTGCGACGATACCGATGACCAATGGCACAGTCTGTAATTCAGCACTTCGAATTTCAGTCTCTGTTTGGTCTATAAAGTTATGATATTGATCAGGCGTAGCAGAATCTGTCATGACAAGCTCTCGATATTAAAAAATACAATAAATGCATATAAAATAAATGAATGATTATTATAAAATACGACGCATAAAATCTGCGCGAAAGCTCTGTGATACCTAAGCATTCGCCATACTCACTATTTTATCGTCATACCTTTTATATTGTCATCATACGTGACGATGATACAAATAGCTAAATTAGCTGATAAAAGCCAGAAATAACTACTTAACGGGTTAATTCGTTTTTCTATACGGACAGATAAATTGAGTAACAATCTTGCTTGTTGAAGCGCTCATATACGATTAACGCTGAACAAGTATAACTAAGTTTTGGTTTCCTCATTCCAGTTATCAGTCAATTAACTGCGCGACTGCCCTTGTCAACCAACACTTTTGTCCGCATAATGAAACTCCCTATAAATCAGCTAGACGATATATAACCATGACAACATCAGTTACCCATAATGCAGATATTGACGACGTGAATATTGAAAAGTTCATTCCTTTGATCACTCCCGCTGAGCTAAAAACTGAGCTACCTTTATCAGATGCAGCCTATAAAACCGTATTAAACGGTCGTAATACCATCCAAAACATCTTGGATGGTAAAGACAAGCGCCTCTTTGTGGTTATCGGCCCCTGCTCTATTCATGATATCAAAGCCGCTCACGAATATGCCGATCGTTTGGCCATATTAGCAAAAGAAATCGAAGATAGCGTGTTCGTTGTGATGCGCGTATATTTTGAAAAGCCGCGCACAACCGTTGGCTGGAAAGGCATGATTAATGACCCTGATATGAATGACAGCTTCGACATTGAAAAAGGTCTGCGTACTGCCCGTAAGCTACTGCTCGATTTGAATGAAAAAGGTCTGCCTTGCGCTACCGAAGCACTAGACCCGAATACCCCGCAGTACATGCAGGATTTGATCAGCTGGTCAGCGATTGGCGCACGTACCACTGAGAGCCAAACGCATCGTGAAATGAGTTCAGGCTTATCATGCCCAGTAGGCTTCAAGAATGGAACAGATGGCGGCATGACAGTCGCTGTTAACGCAATGCAAGCCGTAAAAGAAGGTCATAGCTTCTTGGGTTTATCAGCAGATGGCAAAGTCTCAATCATCAAGTCTAAAGGCAACCCTTACGCGCACGTGGTACTCCGCGGTGGTAACGGCAAGCCCAACTATGACGAAACTGCGGTTGCGCAAGTGGAAAACGAGCTAGCAAAAGGCAAAACCAATAGTAAGATTATGATTGACTCAAGCCATGCCAACTCAGGTAAAGACCCGTATCTACAACCAATGGTCATTCAAAACGTTGCTGAACAAATTCAAAACGGCAATAAATCTATCATCGGTATGATGATTGAGAGCCATCTAAAGGGCGGCAATCAGAAACTGACCGCTGACTTAAGTCAGCTCGAATATGGCAAGTCTATCACTGACGGTTGCTTAGATTGGGACAGTACGGTCACTGCCCTGTATAATCTACGTGATATGGTCAAAGACGTTTTGCCTAACCGTTAATATTGACAGTCCCTCATCACGATAAAGATCACTCTATCTTGATAAGTTGCTCAGCAAAAAGCCCGTCCGATATTATTATCGGACGGGCTTTTTCTTATAAAATAATTTAGTTTATTGTTATAGAGTCATTTAATTTACCCTACTCGCTCGCTGATCCTAAAACACTGTTTAGACTTTCAAGTACATGCTTAGAAGAAGCCTGCTTTTGCAACTCAATCAACCGCTCATGCGCCATTTGACGACGTGGCTCCGCCAAGGTATTCCAACGCGCTAGCACTTGCAATAAGCGCGACGCCAAAACAGGATTGGCATCATCCAACTTTTTAATCACACCAATATAAAGCTCCAACCCTTCTGCTGTCCATAAAGCCGTTGGCTGCGAGGTAAAGGCACTGACCACTGAGCGTACACGATTGGGCGTATTCCAATCAAAATCTGCGTGAGCAATCAAGGATTGGATAGTATCAGCGGTCACAGTATCAGCAGACGCTTGCACACTAAACCATAAATCGATGACCAAATCATTATTTTGGAAGCGATTATAAAAGTCTGCTAAATACTTATCAGCATTTAGCAGTTGATGATTGACCATCGCTTTCAACGCACCGAAACGCTCCGTCATACAGCTTGCATCATCATACTGCTGCTGCGCCCATTCATCTGCGCCATCGACATTTGCGGTCAGCGCCATATCGAGCACCACATTACGCAAGGCACGGGTGCCACGAGCCTCGGCACTATCTTCATAAGACTGCATAGGTAGCTGCTCATAAAGCTCAGCCCATTGATCTTTTAGCGCCTCTGCAAGCTGCTGATACAAGTCGTCGCGCTGCGCTTTCACCAATGCTGGATCGTAACCTTTATGAATAGCAGACGCCAGCTCTTGCGCTGATGGAATATCAAGCAAGCGGGCAGCCAACATCGCATCTTCAGCCGCGAGCACAGGCAATGTCTGCGCTAGTGCTTGCAGATAGATATCAGGACTGCTCTTCTCGCCTTGACCTTGCAGCAAGATACGATTGACCAGCATCTGCGTCACTTGCCAGCGGTTAAAACCATTGGTTTCATGTTTGAGCAAAAATGCCAAATCTGCATCTTGATAATCATAATTGAGCTGTACTGGCGCACTAAAATCACGTAGCAAGGATACTACAGGCTCACGCGCTATATGTTCGAAGGTAAAGGTTTGCGTGGCTTGATCGAGTAGCAGCATACGCTCAGCCACAATGTCACCAGTGTCTTTATCAAATAGCACAGTCGCGACCGGAATAGGCAATGGTTTTGGCGCAGCAAAGCCACTGACATGACGGGTTTGCTGACTTAACGTAATCGTCAGTGTCTGCGCTGCATGGTTATAATGTTGATGACCAGACACCATTGGTGTGCCCGGCTGACGATACCAGTCGATAAAGCTTTCAATCTTGCTATCAGTGATGCTAAGCGCAGATAAAAAGTCCTCAACCGTCACCGCTTGCCCATCATAACGACGGAAATACTCATCCGTGCCTTTACGAAAGTTCTCGGCTCCCAAAGTATTGGCAATCATGCGTACGATTTCAGCGCCTTTCTCATAAACAGTCGTCGTATAAAAATTATTAATCTCGACGAAACTCTCAGGGCGTACTGGGTGTGCCAGTGGTCCTGCATCCTCCGCAAACTGATGAGCACGCAAGGTCGCCACATCGTCGATACGCTGTACGGCACTCGACTGCTGATCCGCTGAGAATGATTGATCGCGGTAAACAGTAAAACCTTCCTTCAAACACAACTGGAACCAATCACGGCAAGTGATGCGATTGCCTGTCCAGTTATGAAAATACTCATGGGCAATGATGGCTTTCACACTAAAGCTACGCGCATCCGTTGTCGTCTCAGGACTGGATAACACACAAGCGGTATTAAAAATATTCAGACCTTTGTTTTCCATTGCGCCCATATTAAATTGACTCACGGCAACAATCATATAGCGATCTAAATCGTAGGCGCGACCATAATTGACCTCATCCCATTTCATCGAATCTTTCAACGCTTGCATACCGACATCACATTTATCAATGTCAGCAGACTTTGCGTATATTTCCAGCAACACCTCACGACCTTCGCTGGTGGTATAAGAATCCGTCAATACGTCTAAATCAGCGACAACGCAGGCAAATAGATAGCTTGGTTTATTGGTTGGATCATGCCATATCGCATAGTGACGGTCTGGGGCATCTGCCACTTCACCCTCTTCAACCAAGTTACCATTGGCCAATAGTGTTGGATAACGCTTATCCGCCTCAAGACGCGTGGTAAATATCGCCAATACATCGGGGCGGTCTGGATAAAAGGTAATTTTACGAAAGCCTTCGGGCTCACACTGAGTGACAAACATCGTCTCATCACCACTGCCCGCCATATAGAACCCTTCAAGTGCGGTATTGGTCTGCGGACAGATGCGTACTTGAATCTCTAAAACAACTGCATCAGGTGCATTATTAATAGTCAACGTACCTGCTTGTTGTTGATAATCCTCAGCCATCAATGGCTTACCATTCATCGTAATGGCGATCAGCTCCAACTCCTCACCGAATAATACGAGATCTCCTGCTGTTTGACGTACCATCTTCAGAGTGCTGTCTACCTGTGCATGATTTTCGAACAGTTTAATATCTAAATCAACCGTTTCCACATCAAAGCTAGGTTTCTGGTAATCTTTTAAATTAATTTTACTTGGGGCATGCGGTGGCACATCTGGCATATCAGGATTAATAATTTGAGCATCAGTTTCAGCAATAGACATGGGTATTCCTATTATTATTTGTGGCAAAAAATATATACGGTAAAAAGCGGGATAATTTAGGTTAAGGCAGGTCATCAATTAGCATAATCTTATGACCATTAACATGATAATGGTATCTTGCTACATTGACCTAAACTGCCAAATTTCAAGAGCAGGTCCCAATTTTATTATGTTCATCGTCCCTGATACTTATCAAAATGCGATAGCAATGAGAGAGTCGATATATCAAAAGAATAAGAGAGTCGACATATTAAAAGAGCAGCATAATCAGCATCAATCACCCATTGGATAATCGCGATTAAAATGATTTAATAGGGTCACTGATGACCAACACTCGATAAACGGCCTATTATATGATAAAGCAAACCGACAGTCGCTCAGACATTACGTTACCATTACTGATAGATTACGTTGAGGCTCTTTTGCCCTCACTAACCATACAAGCGAACGCATCCACAACGATTGAATCTACTAATAATGACACTGAGTTGCTGTGGGTCGTCCCAGATCAAAATGCGCGGTTAGCATTAAAGACACTGCTAAAAAATACCCGCTCACCACAAATATCGACATTATTAGAGCTCAATCAACGACAATTACCTGAACGTTATGAGCTCGCCTGTTTTTGGTTGCCCACACTCTCACCAGAGTTTCTGCAGCAGTATATTCCGCTGCTCATGCGCTATCGAGATCTTTATGCGGCACACCTGCTAATCGCCCTTGATGACACCCTAGATCTAAAAGCTTATGGCTTTACCCCATTTGATATCTTGAATGAACCATCTTTAGAGATGAATACTACTGACAAATCAGAGCAGCCTTCATCTGTAAAGTCATCAGCGTCCGCTAGACTTTGGCAGTTCAATTTATATGACTATAAACAGCTGCCAAATTGGTTAAATGCGGATTATTGGGCCAATCCTGAAAATTGGGGCAAGCACCGCTGGTAGTAGATCTCATATCTATCTGTAAATTCTAGCATTATTTACAGTAATACTACTTACATAAAGTAACATTTAGTATATGATAGATAGCAATTGCCTAAGTTTTATCGTAAGCAGTTCAAAAAAAACAATTTTAATTAATTAAAATTTTAGGAGCTCATTATGTCAACCAGTTTTTCTAAGATCGCAGTCCTCGCTGTATTATCAAGCGCTGTGGCACTAACCGCAGGTTGTGCGACCAAACGTGCTACTTCTGAAGTCGTGGTTGCCCCACTAGGTATCCCAGGTGGTCAAGTTGGATACACTGGCGCAGTCATCGTAGATAACTCAAGCGCGGTTATTATGGGCGCAGAAAACCTACAGGCAGTTGTTTACTTTGCTTTTGATAGCAGCGAAATTACTTCACAAGCAGCGAGCATTCTTAATCAACATGCCAGCTTGCTCAACTCAAATCCAGCAGCCAGCGTTGTTATCGCAGGTAATACTGATGAACGCGGTAGCCGTGAATACAACATGGCACTAGGTGAGCGCCGTGCTGCTGCTGCACGTGATTACCTTGCTACTCAAGGCGTCGCAGTAAACAATATCCGCATCATCAGTTATGGTGAAGAGCGCCCTGCTGCCGCTGGTAATACTGAAGAAGCTTATGCACTAAATCGCCGTGCTGAATTGTCTTACTAACACCAGTAAAACCAATCACAGTCGATAAAGCTCAACATATTTTATAATTGAAAGCCCAGCAATAATATATCGCTGGGCTTTTTGCATGTTACTAAGCGAACCAATCCAATAGATGTAGTCAATGATGCCAAGCTCTACCTTAAACCTGACCCATGTCCAATATACCCAGCTCGATCCCGCAACGTGGTGCGCCACTGCACAAGTAAGCGAGCGTTCATCCCTCAACCTTAAAAGACTGTGGGATGAATTACTGTGGTCATCCGCTAACAATATATCACAGGTAGATTTTCAGAAACTTTACGAGCTTAATTGGCATTACTGCCTGTCACCAATAAGTTTATCAACACGTGAAATGGCGCAGCATCAACGTCGCCTACAACGTAAAGGCGTTCGATTATTGCTACAACAATTACTGGATGAGCTAAAGTTGCGCGATACTTTGGATGAGTCAAATTTCCCGTATCGGCTTAGCAGCAGTGAATATTACGTATGCTTTAGTCATACAGGCAACAAGAATCACCATGATATTAATCAAAATACTGTTCAGATAATCGATACATCATTGAACAGTAAAGTAACAGTGGTCATTAGTCGTCACCGTCCCATTGGTATTGATATTGAAACCAATCATGTAGCATGGCGAGTGGCACAGCGGTTTTATTCTGAGCATGAAATGGCTGCTTTACAAGCATTATCCCCACTTCAGCGTAGGATTATCGCTAAATTACTGTGGCAAATAAAAGAAAGTTTTATCAAAATTCATCAATACAAACTGGCACAAGGGTTAGGAATAGATTACTCCTACCTGATTGCTGATTTGATTCATGCTATTAGAGAACCATCACCTTTAATGGTCATAGCAGACATTAAATCCGATTACCGTATCGCGGTATTGTCAGCGCAACAAACCATCGTTATTTTCTAGACCATTTACATCTGTTATTCATTCTAACAACTATCCTTTCACAGACAAAAAAAACGACCCTAAAAAGGATCGTTTTTTCTTACTACTCTTCTAATAACAGTACTTAAACTGTGATTAGATTAGAAACGGTAAGTTGCGCCAAGCTTAACAATTGGCATCCACTCAAGATAATCTTTATCTTCTAGTTCTTTCTCAGCAAGAGCAGCAACATCCCCAGGAGTTACTCCAGGTACAATCGTGCCACCATCAGTAAAACCATCTTCTACACGTACTGGTCCAGTTTTACTTGCAGTTACAGTAGCATTGGTTTTACCCATGTATGCTGCACCGATTTCACCAAACACACCCCAGTTGTTACCGATGTTAGGACGGAATCCGATAGTACCATAAGGTGCTAGTTTGTTACGATGTTCCATGCTGCCCTGTAGAGCACCTACATCATCTGCAACATATGATACATCATTAATTTTGTATACGCCGCCATCTGGATTAGCAGTCACGTCAAAATCGTTGTCAGGTACGATGATACCAGCACCCATAGTGAACCAGTTACCAGTAGGACGTAATTGCACACCTAGGTATGGGTTGCTGAAGTCAGAATCAACGTCATAGTTTACATCGTTTGCGTCAAAGTCACCGCCGAATAGGTCAGCAACATCGCCGCCTGCCCAACCAGCTTGTAATTCAGTTTTCTCATTTAGTGACCAACCGATGTTAGCACCATAACCTAAAGTACCAACTTCAGCGCTAACAGAAGCTGGGTTGATAGCAGTTTGGAAGAAAGTCTTAGTACCACCAACAACAGCACCAGTAGTATTGCGAACGATACCAGCGTCAGCATTGTATGCATAAGCAACAGGTTCAGCTTCATATGCAACAGCAACAGGCTCAGCTTCGTAAACAACTGCATCGTTACCATCAACAACGATAACAGGTTCAGCAGCTAGTGCAGCAGTTGACGCTAAAACGGCAGCAGAAATTGCTGTTAATTTAATAAGTCTCATAAATACTCTCCTAAAGTGTGGAATAAGTCGCCCATAAAAAATGACAATTTAGCTTTTTTTAAATCGATCATTTTGTTGAGCAGATTAAAACAATTTTGGCCGGAAAAGTCACCCCTCTAGGAGCGCTTTTTATTTGCCGTTATGTAAAGATTGCATAGATATTGTAATAATTACTACACCAATCCGCAAAACTTCGTCTTTCTGTTACACAATGCTCTTAAAGTAACTCAGCAGCGCAAACATGAATATTGGTTAGCTTAATCTTCATGTAAGGATATTACAAAATATGTCATTATAATGACCTACCTCTTTATTTAACTCAATGACAGTTATATAGCTTATTACTACAGTTTGTTGTATTTTGTGAGTTGGTGTAGTAATTATTGCTTTTAGAAAACTTTTCAGAAAAATAAAGCATTAGCATAAATTTTCAATATTGTATGACTGTGTAACGTTAGTATGGATGCATTTAGTATTGGCATATAAAGTAACTAGATCTTGTCTAAGCTTGATATTATGCTAAATTAGAGGATAGGAAAATTTGTCGCAAGGCTGCGTATTTACTGTTATCTATTAATGCCTTGTTGTGCTTCCTACTGTATTCTTTTTATTCTTATTGAGCCACTCATATGCCTAAAGTATCGTCGATTACCCGTGTGTTAGAGATTATCGAGGCGGTGTCTTATGCCTCAAAACCGCTCTCACCACTTGAGCTATCGCAAGAGCTTGATATTCCAAAGCCGACCATTCATCGATTGATTCAAAATCTGCTCGATGAAGGGTTTGTGACTGTGGATATTGGCGGCGGCATTATACCGGGCAAGCGGGTACGCAACTTGGGTGTTGAGCTTTGGCAGCAGCGATTGTTCTTTAATGAGCGACAAATGATTTTGCAAAAGCTGGTTGATGAGCTAAAAGAGACTTGCGGGATCGGTGTGCCTTATCAGATGAACATGATCTATACCAACCGTGCAAATACGACCTTGCCGATACAGATTTATTTGCCAGTGGGCGCAAAGTCGCCAATGTGGTGTACAGCGACTGGTAAGCTATATTTAAGTCAGTTGCCGCGCACAAGCCGCGACAAAATACTGCAAAACCTGTCATTGGATAAGTTTACCAAAAATACGATTACCGATATCGATGCGCTAAACGCTGAGCTTGATCGTATCGCTGAAACAGGTATTGGTATCGATAATGAAGAGTTTATCTCTGAGATGGTGGCAATCGCCGTACCGATACGGGATAGAAAGTCACGCTACCTTGCCTCGCTGTATCTTCATGCACCGACCATACGAGTGTCTTTAGATGATCTCTTAACCCATGTCCCACGACTGCAAAAAGCAGCGAAAGATATTCAGTCGCTTGTCTATGACCTACCCAGCTAGATGATGCAATATAAGCAAAAAAAAGGTCTGCATTAAGATAATAATGCAGACCTTTTTCATAGGTACTTTGATAATTTAAGTCAATACTGAGCTGTCATGTCGCGCCATAATGCTCGAAAAATCTTTGTCGCCATTGTCAATTGCATGTGCTTCATATAGCTCTGTCGCTTTAGCGCCCATCGGTGTCTCTACCTGAGTATCTTCAGCGGTCTGCATGGCAAGGTTAAGATCCTTTTGCATGAGCTTACTCATAAACCCGCCTTGGTAGCCATTGCTAGAGGGGACATTTTCCATTACTTGCGGATAAGGATTATAGACCTCTAGCGTCCAGTTACGACCTGAGCTTTGCAACATAATATCTGATAGCACTTTAGGGTCTAGACCGTTTTTGACGCCCAGATTAATTGCTTCTGCCGTCCCTGCCATCAAAATACCTAACAGCATGTTATTACAGATTTTTGCCACTTGTCCTGCGCCATGCTCGCCTGCATGAAAGATATTTTTACCCATCACTGCCAGTATTGGCTCAGCTTTGGCAAAGGCTGTATCCTCTCCGCCAACGATAAAGGTTAACGTACCAGCGATAGCACCGCCCGTACCACCGGAGACTGGGGCATCTAAGAAGTCTATGCCAAGCTTGCTTGCCGCCTCCGCCACTGTTCTTGCATCAGCTGCCGCGATGGTACTACTGTCAATCACTAAAGTACCTTTTGCTAGCTCTGCAAGTAGACCGTCAGAGCCACCCTCTCCTAAATAGACAGAATGGACGTGCTTGCCAGCAGGCAACATACTGATAACGACCTGTGCATGACGTGCAGCATCTTTAGGACTGTCTGCTACACTGGCACCTGCTTGCTGCAAGCGCTCAGTTGCTTCTGCGGATAAATCATAAACCGAGAGCGGGTAACCTGCTTTTAACAAGTTCTCTGCCATTGGTGCGCCCATATTACCAAGCCCAATAAAAGCAATATTTGGCTTAGTAGTATCGTTATCGGTGGCATTTACATCCTTTGTATTCATCTCATCATTCCTTGATGGTTAGTATTAATCATGCGCGCAGGCGTTGCTACACATATAGCTGTAAACTATTTAATGGAGTGTAATTTTAATTTGATGTCTATATTGAATTGATAAATTCAATTTTTAACGCACAGACTGACTGCCTAAAGCCTCATCACCCAACCAATCGCCTAACGGATGCTCATCTTTAGCATAAGGATTCACAAAGTGCTGCTGTATGTACGCCTGCCCTTCGCTACTCAAGCAGTCTGCTAGTGAGCGTGACCACTGTGGATTACGATCTTTATCAATGAGCAGCGCACGTACCCCTTCTTTAAAGTCAGGATTGGCGGCACAATGTACGGCTACATTGGCTTCTAAATACAGAACTTGCTCTAGTGATAAGTCAGTGACTTTATAATAAAGCGCATAAGTTAAAGCAGCGGTAACTGGACAGCCATGGCGATAAGTATCTATTGCTCGCTGCGTCCAGCTATCATTGGCAAACTCTGTATCTATTTTTGCGAGTGCCGCATCACTTTGTAATAAAGCATCGATATCACCCAGTCCGCCGCTGTTCATCAACTGCTGAATAGATTGCCAATGGATTGCCAATTTACTAGCAGGCAGTTCAGCTACTGGTTGCGCAGCCAGTGCACGGCTAACAATACTATGAGCGCTATCGTTGTGGCATTTATCGGTACGACTAGCGGCAACCTGCCAATCGCTCTGTTTTAAACTTTGTATGACGCCATCATAGTCACTACTGGCGACGGCGTATTCTGCTAGATTGGCCAATAGTGCATCATTGCCATTACACATCGCGCCCGTTAACCCTAAAAACAAACCTGTCTTCGCTGGCATACGCTGTAAGAACCAACTGCCAGACGCATCAGGGAATAAGCCAATGGTAACCTCAGGCATGGCAAAACGGGTACGTTCAGTGACCAGTCGATGACTACAGCCGGCCATCAAGCCCATACCGCCACCCATAATGATGCCATCGCCCCAAAGGATGAGCGGCTTAGGGTAAAAGTGCATTTGTCGATAAAGACGATATTCATTACCAAAAAATTCTGTCGCATAAGGATTCGGTAGCGGTGCATCACTAGACATACTGTCATAAAGCTTACGAATATCACCGCCAGCACAAAATGCTTTGTCGCCTGCGCCTTTTAATAGCAATGCCACCACTTGCTCATCACCTTGCCACTGCTCTAGTTGTTGCGATAACAACTGACACATCTCAACGCTCAAGGCATTAAGAGACTTTGGCATATTTAACGTCATTATCCCAATAAGGTGACCACAATCTGTCGGCTCAGTGCTGAATAATACCGGCGCCTCTAGTGTGCCTTCTATAGCTGTTGTCATAAAAGTGACCTACAAATATTAAAAGAAAAATAGTATCATTAAGTTTGACTTTATGGCGTTTATTTATTTTGCCAAGTGGGTTTACGTTTTTCTAAAAATGCTTGTACACCTTCGCGCTGATCTTCAGTATCGAACAATTTAACAAAGGCTTCACGCTCATGGATAAGGTTTTGTGCAGGCGGAGTATGTCTTGCCGCTTGGATAAGTGTTTTGGAATAACTGACCGCAACTGGTGATTGTTTAGCGACTTTTTGTGCCAAGGCTTGTGCTGTTTGTAATCCCTCACCTTTTATAGCAACTTCTTCGACTAAGCCAATGCGTAGTGCAGTCTCGGCATCGACGCGCTCACCGCATAATATCATGCGCTTTGCCCAGCCTTCACCTACTAAAGCTGTTAGATTTTGGGTGCCACCGGCACACGGCAACAAGCCAACGCCTGTCTCAGGTAATGCCATTTGAGCATGATCTTCTGCAATACGAATATCACAAGCGAGTGCGCACTCAAGACCACCGCCCATCGCATAGCCATTGATAACCGCGATACTAACACCGCGATAGGCTGACAGTGCTTCGAACGCTTCACCAAAGGCTATCGCCATACTAATCGCACGACCTTTATCGCCATCTGCAAAATTATTTAAATCGGCACCTGCTGAAAAGAACTTCTCGCCATCACCATGGACGATTAACGCATACACCTCATCATTGGTATTGAGATCAGAGACCAATTGCTTAAGCGCATTGAGACTGTCCATCGTCCACGTATGAGCAGGTGGGTTGTTCAATGTGAGCGTCGCAATATGACCATTAATTGATAGTTTTAAGTTGGTATAATCCGTCATGAAATATCCTTGTTATAATTTTTTATAAAATTGCTTTATCCATACATTCGAATAGGCAAATTATCTATTCATATAAAATGATTAGCGTAACTGGCTTAACGCATCGTCTTGTAGCAGCTGACGTGAGACAATCACGCGCATAATCTCATTGGTGCCTTCTAAGATTTGATGCACACGCAAATCTCGCACATGGCGCTCAAGCGGATACTCATTGAGATAACCATAACCGCCATGCAGCTGTAAGGCTTCATTGGCGACATCAAAACACAAGTCAGTAGACAAACGCTTTGCCATTGCGCAATAAGTAGAGGCCTGTGCATCATTATTGTCGACTTTATTCGCCGCTAAATAGAGTATTTGCCGTGCGGTAATGGTTTGGGTCAACATATCTGCAAGCTTAAACTGTACCGACTGTAAACTAGCAATCGGACTACCAAATTGGCTACGCTCTTGCACGTAATTGGTCGCTGTCTCAAGCGCCGCTTGCGCAGTACCGACTGCACAGATACCAATATTAATCCGACCGCCATCTAAACCCTTCATCGCAATACGAAAGCCTTGACCTTCTTCGCCGATGAGGTTTTCTACTGGCACTTTGACATCTTTAAAGCTAATCGTCCGTGTTGGTTGTGCTTTCCAACCCATTTTATGCTCGTTTTTGCCGTATTCGATACCAGCACTGTCTGCATCAACGACGAATGCTGAAATCCCCTTTGGACCTGCAGCGCCCGTACGTGCCATAACCACTAACACATCAGTGGAACCTGCCCCTGAGATAAAGGTTTTTTCGCCGTTAAGAATATAATGCTCGCCTTGCTTATCGGCTTTGGTACGTAGTGATGCCGCATCAGAACCGGCATTAGGCTCGGTCAAACAATAACTGCCCAGCCATTCACCACTAACCATATTTGGCAAATATTTTTTGCACAATGCATCACTGCCAAACTCACCAATCATCCAGCCAGCCATGTTATGAATGCTCATATAAGCAGCAACAGCCGTATCACCCCATGCTAACTCCTCAAACACCATCGCAGAATCTAAACGCGGCAGACCCAAGCCATCATAGTCAGGGTTGGTATATAACCCTAAAAAGCCGAGCTCGCCTGATTTTTTAATCACATCAATTGGGAAATGCGAGGTGCGATCCCATTCAGCGGCATTGGGCTTTAGCTCTTTTTGTGCAAACTGTCTAGCAGTTTGGCGAAAGGCAATTTGGTCATCGGTCAATGAAAAATCCATGGGGTCATCCTTGTGCTGAATAGAGTGTATTAAAGCGTCAATGCAAATATAGGTGATTCAGCGTTAAATTGAAATAGTGGTATTAACCCCGCGGCTCGCCTCATCATCAAACCAGCGCGCCGTGACGGTCTTAGTTTGAGTATAGAACTGTACCGCTTGCTTACCATAAGGACCGAGATCACCAAGTTTACTGGCACGCGAGCCTGAGAATGAGAACATTGGTAATGGTACAGGAATCGGCAAGTTAATACCGATTTGGCCCACTTGGATATCTTGTTGGAACTTATGCGCAGCTGCACCTGACTGAGTAAAGATAGCCGTACCATTACCATGTGGATTGGCGTTGAGTAATTCAATCGCTTCATCTAAGCTGGCAGCACGCATGATGCACAGTACAGGTCCAAAGATTTCTTCTTTGTAAATTTGCATATCCGCAGTGACGTTATCAAAGATAGTAGGTCCTACAAAGTTGCCTTTCTCATACCCTTCAACCGTAATACCGCGACCATCAAGAATCAAGCTTGCCCCTTCTTCTACTCCAGTACCAATCAAATGCTCAACACGCGCTTTTGCCGCGGGAGAAATTAGCGGACCTAAGTCTTTATCATGCTTACCAGCTGAGACGATTAAACCTTCTGCTTTGGCCTTGATATCATCAATCCATTCACCCGCAGCGCCCACTAGCACCACAACTGACAATGCCATACAACGTTGACCAGCAGCACCAAATGCAGCACCAGCTAGCTGATTTAGCGTTTGCTCTTTATTGGCATCTGGCAATATAACACCATGGTTTTTCGCGCCCATCATACACTGTGCACGTTTTCCTGATTGACTGGCACGCTCATAAACGTGTTTGCCGACGTTGGTCGAACCGACAAATGAAACTGCTTTGATATCAGGATGATCACAAATCGCATCAACGGTCGCCTTGCCACCATGTACGACGTTTAGCACACCTTCAGGTACGCCCGCTTCAACCGCTAGCTCAACCAAACGCATGGTCACCATCGGATCTTGTTCAGAAGGTTTTAGGATAAAAGTATTGCCCGTGGCAATCGCCATTGGGAACATCCACAGAGGAATCATCGCTGGGAAGTTGAACGGCGTGATACCAGCACAAACACCAAGCGGCTGCCAAATACTATAGGTATCAACGCCTGAGGCAACGTTTTCAACGAAATCGCCAATCTGTAGATTTGCAATCCCAGCAGCATGCTCAACCACTTCTAAACCACGGAATACATCACCGCGTGCATCAGCAATAGTCTTGCCCTGCTCTGCGGTCAAGATTTCTGCTAGCTCATCCATATGGTCACGAATCAATGCCTGATATTTTAGAAAGATACGCGCACGTGTGGTAATCGGTGTTTTGCGCCACGTTTGAAAAGCGGCTTTGGCTGCTGCAACCGCCTGATTGATTTCATCGTCTGTGGTTTGCGGAACTTTGGCTATGACTTCTTGCGTGGCAGGATCGGTGATATCAATCCATTCACTGGTATTAGAATCAACAAATTGACCATTGATGAGCTGCTTGACGTGGTGCATAAGATATCCTTATCTTGTTTGCGAGACTACCCTTTAGCGGTGTCTTAATATTCAAAAAGAGAGAAAAAATGATGAGCTTTTATCGATCAAACGTAATTTATAAAATGATTTATTTCGTATCGTTATTGACTATACCAATAAACCATTTTTAGGGTCAAGCGCTTTGTCAAAATTTTATCTGAGTTTATGTTAACGAAAAAAACTTTATGTAAGGTATATTTTCAGTTTGAGCGAAAGCGACTAAGTAGTGATAAAAATGAAGAGACGCCTTAAATTGAAAACAAAAAAGCCCATGATTGTGCATGAGCTTTTTTTCAATATTAACGTTAGATGGCTTTTTTCAATTAATACGCCATCGTATTAGTAGTCTTTCATAGACTGCTTAATCGCCTCAATCGCTGTTGGATTATCAAGCGTTGACATATCTCCTGTTTCGTTGCCTTCTGCTAGAGCACGAATGGCTCGACGTAAGATTTTGCCAGAGCGCGTTTTTGGTAGTGCTTGCGGGAAATAAATTGCCGCTGGCCTTGCGATACCACCAAGGGATTTGACCACAGCACCGATGACCTGCTGCTCAATACGGAAACGATTTTCGGTGGTCGTGACTTGTTCATGATCTCTCAGCACACAAAAGGCTATCGGCAATTCTCCTTTCAATTCATCATGAATACCCACAACCGCACATTCTGCCATCTCTGGATGCGTACTAATCGCTTCTTCAATTTCTTGCGTGCCAATACGATGACCGGCGACGTTAATCACATCGTCAGTTCGTCCTAAAATATAAAAATAACCCTCCTCATCAGTCACGGCATAGTCTGAGGTTGAATATTGCTTGCCATCAAACAGACCAAAATAGCTACTGACAAAGCGTTCGTCATTTCGCCATACCGTGGTCAGACAACCGGGCGGCAATGGTGCACGAATCGCGAGCAGTCCTTTTTCGCCAGCTTTACAAGGTTCGCCTGTTTCTTCATTAATGACATGCGCATCGTAACCATACATGGGATAACCAGGTGAGCCTTGCTTGTGCGGCTTATGATTGAATTTGGGCGTGTTACTCAGGATGGGCCAGCCAGACTCTGTTTGCCAATAATGGTCTAAAATTGGCACACCTAAATGCTTAGTCAGCCAGTTGGCTGTCGATTCATCCAGTGGTTCACCTGCCAAAAAGAACGATTTGACACTTGAGACATCGTAGCGTGTCATCCATGTCTCATCTTGCTTTTTGAGCATACGTACGCCGGTCGGCGCGGTGAACAAAATATTGACCTTGTTGGCTTCCACAATTCGCCACCAGATACCAGGGTTTGGTCGATGTGGTAAGCCTTCATACATCACACTCGTCATGCCAGCCAGCAATGGTGCATAAATGGTGTAAGAATGCCCGACCGCCCAGCCGATATCTGATATCGCCCAAAATGTCTCGCCCGCCTTGCCATCGTAGATATAGTCCATCGACGTCGTTAGCGCAACCGCGTGACCACCTGTATCACGTTGCACGCCTTTTGGCGTACCCGTAGTGCCTGAGGTATAAAGTAAATATGATGGCGTATTTGACTCAAGCCAAACTGGCTCGACAATCGCATTGGCTTCACAGCTGATACGGCGCTGAGTTGCATAATCAACATCAATATTTTTTGGCTCAAATGGTAAAATGCCACGATTGATGACCAATACATGCTTGGGCTTGACCGTTGCTTGCTCTACCCCTTGATTGACAAGGTTTTTATAATTAATAACTTTACCGCCACGCAAACCTGCATCCACCGTGATGACCATTTTTGCTTCGGCATCATCCATACGAATGGCTAAGTTATGGGCAGCAAAACCACCAAATACCACGGAATGTACCGCACCGATACGAGCGCAAGCCAACATGGCATAAGCGGCTTCTAGAATCATCGGCATGTAAATGACAACGCGATCGCCCTTGCCAATACCATGACGCTGTAGCACATCAGCAAAATAATTGACTTCTTTATATAGGTCATTATAGGTCAGACGACGTTTGGTATAGTCCGTGTAAAGCTCAACGTTATTACCCAAATCTTTAAACGCATCGACGACTGCAGGAAAGGTTTCGATTAACTCTTGGTTAATCTCAGAGGATAACCAGATAAAAGCATCTTGCTCTGCGCGTTCTGCAAGATGGCGATCCACACAGTTATAGCAAAGATTGGTCTCGCCGCCGACATACCACTGCGCAAAAGGCAGATTGCTGTCATCAAGGATTTGTTCAGGTTCTTTATGCCAATAGATACGCTTTGCTTGCTCTGCCCAAAACTGCTCTTTATTTTCAATAGAAGAGTGATAAATTTCAGCAAAAGTTTGAGTGGTATTAGATAACGCTTGAGAAGTCTGAGCTTGCTCTGACGATTGGTTGGTCACTGAAGTGGCGGTTTGCTCGCTCATAATAGCTGTCCTTAGCATAAATGATGGGTAATACGATGTAATATTGTCATAGTAAAGATTGGCTATCCCTGCCAGCTATCTCTAATAGAACAAAAAACCGATACACTACGTATCGATTTAGTAGGTATCGGTTTAAAATGTAGCAGAGCTAACAATAAAGGTCAACTATTAAGCCAGTTATCTGCTCAATAGTTAAGCCACTTTAAGCCTATACCTCAGTTTGATCAGCATACATCTCACGCATCACTTTTTTGTCATGTTTACCAACAGAAGTCTTTGGTAGCTCATTGACGAACTTAAACTGACTTGGCACACCATATTTCGGGATAATACCCCGCTCTACAGCTTTCTCAGCAATGGCTTTGATATCATCAACGCTCGTGTCTTGAGCATTAGGTTTTAACACAATCAAGGCCAATGGACGCTCGCCCCACTGTTTGTCACGTACCCCAATCACAGATACGTCAGCGACCGCTGGATGTAACGACAAAATCGTCTCAATCTCTAATGACGATATCCACTCGCCGCCTGACTTAATGACATCTTTTAAGCGATCAGTAATTCTAATATAACCATCAGGACGTATATAAGCAATGTCTTGGGTGTGCATATAGCCGTTTTCCCACAGCTCTTTGCCCGCATCGTCATTTTTTAGATAGCTTTGCGTTAGCCAAGGTGCGCGCAATACCAGCTCGCCAGTATTGTCTTGACCGGTACCAACCGACTCATTATTGCTACTCCATATTTGAGCATCCACCATCAGTACGGGCTTACCAGTCATACAACGGCGAGCGATATCTTCATCTTCACTCATTTCAGGCTCGTCGAGACTAAATTCTGTCAAGCTAATAAGGGGCGCTGTCTCTGACATACCATAACCAGTATATACTTCGATACCTTGTGCCATGGCGGTTTTTGCCAAGCCTTCAGTCAACCTTGAACCACCGATGATCATTTTTAAACCATTAAAGCTAGCACCGCGATCTTGCGCTTCTTTGAGCACCATTTGCAAAATCGTTGGGACACAATGGGTAATACTAACTTTTTCATTAATAATCAAATCCATTAACACATCTGGTGCATAGCGTCCCGGATACACTTGCTTCAGACCAGCCATGGTCGCAGTAAATGGAAAGCCCCACGCATGTACGTGGAACATTGGCGTCATCGGCATATAGACATCACCGTAGCTGACGCCTTGCTTGTCGGGCAGCATACCTAATGTCGCCGCTTCGGTAAGAGTATGCAATACTAGCTGGCGGTGGCTAAAGAATACGCCTTTTGGATCGCCCGTCGTGCCTGAGGTATAAAACGTCGTGGCAATGGTGTTTTCATCAAAATCTGGGAAGTCAAACTCACTATCGGCAGCTTGTAATAACGCTTCATACTCACCTACTACGCGGTTTTGATTACCACCGAAGACTCCTTCAGATGTCACGCCATCATCATCTAGCCAAATAATGTGCTCAATACTAGAGTTTTCAAACTGATAGCTTTTGACCAATGGCGCAAACTCAGAGTTGAGCAGCAGCACTTTTGGCTTAGCGTGATTGATGGTATAAAGAATTTTTTCTGGCGATAGGCGGATATTAACGGTTTGTAAAATATACTCTGACATCGGTACCGCGAAATACGACTCAAGATAACGATGGCTGTCCCAATCCATCACCGCCACTATATCACCTGCATCTAGATTTAAACCTACTAAGACATTGGCCAAGCGATTGATACGATTGAATAAATCTTTATAGGTAAGGCGTTTTTTGTCAGCATAAACGATTTCTTGCTCTAGCGACACCGTTTTGGCACGGTTCAATAGTTGCTTAACTAATAAGGGATAATCGTAAGCAGAAGGGGCGCTGTGGTAAATATTTGACATAGATGTGACGTCCTTGTTGGTCATGCGGATAAGTTATTATGCGGGTGAATCATGGATAATTGATGGCACGCAGTTCTAGTTATTTTAGCTTTTACTTATAAAAAATTGGCTGTTTAAAAAGTGATAGTGGCTAACATTATTAATAGAATTATTAAGGTGTATTGAACAGGCTATATCGATAGTAAGAAAAAATCGACGCTATGTAAAGCAACCTTACGTAAACATCCTAAGCTGCAATAGCTTGATGAAAATTGCTCAAAAACAGCCATCAAGCCGCGCGTGATTTTGTTTTAATCATGCCAAAACTGGCAACCAGTAATGCCAAAATCTGTACAAATAAGAGCAGCCATACTGTGAGCGACCACTGCCCGCGCGCATAAGCCATACCGCATAACCACGCACCCATCGTACCGCCAGCATAATACCCCATGTAATATAAACCAGACGCCAATGAGCGCCCTTTTTTAACATTGACGGCGATATAACTGATGGTAGCAGCTTGGGTGATAAAGACACCTGAGGACATAATAGCAAGACCAATAATAATGCCCCTTAACGGCGTTACTAGCGTTAACAGCACCCCAATCATAGAAACGAAAACAGCCACGCGCACTGTGCGCGCTGAACCAAAGCGACGTAGCAAGGTCGTCGACAATGGCGTGATGACAACGCCTATCAAATAAACGGCAAAAATATTGGCAAGCGCACCCGTATTCAACTCATATGGCGTCTTAGCAAGATGTAGATTGATAAAGGTAAAACAACCCACGAGTGAGAATAAAACACACGCTCCTAGCAGACAAGCCGTCACCACATAACGATTGGTTAGATGCTCACCGAGCGTCTGCATCGCGGAACGAAAATTCGGATTGGCCACAAACTGCTGTGACGATGGCAGCATTTTGCCGACCCACAGCGCACCGATAAGGGTCATCGCTGCCATCACATAATAGCCTGCACGCCAGCCGATAAGCTCGTGCAAATGCCCAAGCAAAAATCGCCCCATGAAGCCGCCAAGTACCGAGCCTGAGACATAGAACGACATCAGTTCTGTGACAGCGCGTCCCTCAAACTCTTCACCGATATAAGCAATCGTCACCACGGTAATGCCCGGTACAGACAACCCTTGCATAAACCGCCACATACCCATCCAACCAATACTCGGACTTTGGGCAATTAAAGCAGTTGGTATCGCTAAAAATAATAATGCGCCAACGATAAAGGATTTACGCCCCACAGCGTCAGACAGCATGCCCAAGAATGGCGACATAATAGCAATCGCCATCACCGTTGCACCGACGATCATGCCAGCTTGCACCTCAGTTGCAGACAGGTCTACCATTAATACGGGCAAAATGGCCTGAATAGAATACACTTGCAAAAAAGCAAACATCCCAATCAAGCCAATGGTGAGTTTTAAGACCCACGATGTTGCATTATTGATTGGTGTAGATAGAGGTTCTGGCATATTATTTTGGGATTTACTGATGGTATTTTTCACAGGGATACAGGCTATGTTGGACGCGGATGATCTGGCGTGAGTAATAGAAATAGGACGATAATAGCTGAAACAATGACGAAAACAATGATGACAATAATGGCTGATGCTAGGGATAGCCGTCAGGTATGATTTTAGCACACCAAATACCAGACTCTGGTTTCGGTGTGTTATCGGTATTGCTTTATTGATGCTTAGGGTCTGTTGAACACTAAAAATTGCTGCTTTGTATACTGCGTAGGTGACGTATATTTTTGACAGCAAGCAGATTACTGTCTACTATTATTTTGATCTATTATATATAAATGCGATCTACAAAAACTTATACCCACAAAATATAACCTGCGGCAAAATCCAACTCACCTATAGCAGACTCTCTATCATGCCCAAATACCCTTTTTATTCGCAATGGATTGTCGCTATAGGTGCATTGGTTTTTTCTATAAGTGCGTCGGCAGTTACGTTAGACGAAGTAGCCGCAACTAACAAGCTCACAATTAAAGAGCAATCGACCAAAATAGTATCAACCCCGATAGCGTCAGCGGTTGTAATAACATCGTCTGTATCAGCACCAGCCGTGCCGTCAAACTGTATCGCCGACAGTATTATTACAGCGGCTAATCTTTCAGATACGCGTGATAAAGGGCCTTTTTCGGTGGCCAAAAAACCCGTTCCTCGTCAGTTAGCCAACGGCTTTGGTGGCGGAACTATTTATTATCCAACCAATGCAGGCGGCTGTGGTCTGTTAGGCGGAATCGCAGTAGTACCGGGTTATGTGTCCTACGAATCTTCTATTAAATGGTGGGGGCCGCGTTTGGCATCTTGGGGATTTGTGGTTATTACCATCGATACCAACTCCATTTATGATGACCCAGAGAGCCGTGCGGCGCAGTTAAGTGCCGCGCTTGATCATATGCTTCGTGACAATACGGTAGGCGCTCAGATAGATAGTACACGCTTGGGTGCTATTGGCTGGTCAATGGGCGGCGGCGGCGCGCTCCAGCTAGCGACAAAACGTCAGACGGTTCGAGCGATTATTCCGCAAACGCCCTATCACGATAAAGACTATGGCGAAATGAACACGCCTGCTTTATTCATTACTTGCCAAAATGACCGTATTGCCTCAAATAAAAAATACAGCAGTCGTTTTTATGATAAGGCTACAGGCGCAAAAATGAAGATTGAGATAAAGAACGGTAGCCATTTTTGTCCAAGTTATCGTTTTAATGAGATATTACTGAGCAAGCCCGGTATTGCTTGGATGCATCGCTATATTAATGGCGATACCCGCTTTGATCAGTTTTTATGTAGTAACGACAACTATGGCAACAATCCTCGTATATCCGCTTACGACTATAAAAACTGCTCATAAACGAGGCACTCATGAGAAAAGCACTGATAAACTAGACACTTATAAACGATCCGCTGGTCAACGTCTGACTTAGGAGCGCTTAGCATAGAAAAAGGCTACCGAAATGGCAGCCTTTTTTATAAAATCATTAACGCAATTATTCACAGCTCGCTTTGCCAGTGCGATGATTAACGGCACCATTGGCGGCTAATAGCTTTTGCATATCAACCAAATCTCGCGAACACGCATATGAATAGGCACCTTGATTATATGAGCCCATTTTTTTGTCTTTGGTCGTTGCCACTAGATTTGGATTAGCACCTTGCGCCAATAAATAGTTGACAGTTTCAAGGCGATTATTACTAGCTGCAACCATAATCAAGGTTTCACCATCACTTTCTACCGTCTGATCATTTAAGTCCACAGGCGCTTTTTCATTCAATAACGTATGTACTTTTTTGACAATATTGGTATTTTTTCCCAGTACAGCAGATTTCATGACGTTATAAACATCACCGTCATCTTTAGCATAGATATCAGCACCTTTGCTGACTAAGTAATCGACCACATCTTCATAGCCGATAAAAGCAGCCCAGCCTAACGCCGTTTGGTTAAGGCTACCTGTATCTTTAACTTCTAAGTCTTGACCATTGTTAACCATGTATTTGACCGTGGCTAGATCACCATGTTTTACGGCGTCAAACCAAGTAGCATATGCACCTGTGGAGGGTTTGTCATAAAACACACGCCAAGAAAGTTTGTTTTGATTGGCAAGATCAAAATTCTCAGTAGTGCTGAAACGAAAACCCACTTGTGGGACTGGTGCGGTTTGAGCAGCTTGGATAGTGTCAATTTTAGTGACGCTGTTATCATTGTTTAGGCTTGAGCAACCTGCTAATAACATCGTTGCCATAACCGCTGATGCGCTCATTTTTCCAAAAAATCTCATGACTCAACCTTCAAATACAAATTAAATAGTGAGAGATATTATACAGATTCATTAAATAATAATCTATAAATTATAAGCTATGAATGACAATGACCCTCGAGTAATATAGGCTTATATCCGACTTTAACGTTATACACTGAACCTAACAATCAACATCTTTTTTATAACAGACTTTAGGTACATGACTCACCATAATAAGATATCAATTATAATAAGTTGTCATCTACTGATAAGAAATATTCATTATTAAAATTGCTGAGACATTAAAAAACTCGAATAAAAACACTAAGGAATAATTTCAATGACCGATAAAATTCATGATTTAGGGGCAGGATTTTGGAATATACGCGGATCTTTTCGCATTGGCGGTGTTCTAAACATTGGCACTCAGTGCTCACTTATACAGTTAAACTCAGGAAAGTTTATATTTTTGGATAGTTATTCATTGACTGGTGACGTACGCGATGAGGTGATGGCATTAACCAATAATGGTCAAGATGTCGAAGCAGTACTGAACGTCCACCCATTCCATACGGTGCACTGTGCACAAATGGCAAAAGACTTCCCGCAGGCGACCTTTTATGGCAGTCGCCGCCACCATAAAAAAGTACCTGAAGTACAATGGGCAGATGACTTGGTTGAAAGCGATGCGGTCGCCAAGCGTTACCCTGAGCTTAAGTTCTCAATGTCACAAGGCATCCACTATATCTCACCCAATGAGATGATTCATGCAGGCTCACTATTAGCCTATCATCCTGCCAGTCAAAGCTTGCACGTCGATGATACCTTTATGAGTCCACCGATGAAGTTATTAGAGGCGATATTACCTGAACTGATACTGCACCCAACGACCAAAAAAGCGCTAAAAAATGAGCCCGATGCAGGCAAGCAATACTGCGATTGGGCAAGCAATTTGGCACATGAATGGCGCGATGCGCGTAATTTCTGCGCCGCACATTCCTATTTAGTGACATTCAATGACGGTGAATTTGAAGTGGCGCTATTAAAAGCCATTGATAAAGCCCGTCCAAAATTAGAAAAAGCTTAATTGACCGTATAATCTCACATTAGAAGCATAACAAAGGGAGTGACCAAGATGGTCGCTCCCTTTTTTGCAATGACGCCATCAACATCAAAAGTTATTAACGAAACAATAAAGACGCTAGCTCATCTTCGTTATTGATGATATCTGCCAAGGTATAGCGCTCAAGGACGTTAATAAATGCCGTTAATGCTTCAAAGAATACACTTTTTAGTTGGCATGCTGGGCTAATGACACAGCCTCTAGCGTTATTTGTCGTTTCATCAATAAGCGTAATAGGCAAACCAGTCTGTCGACCATCACTACTCTTATCATTCGCGGGTGTCGCAAAACACTCGACCAAATCAAAGTCCGGCTCTATTTTTTTAATTAATACACCCAAATTGATGTCTTTTGGCGCACGAGCCAAACGTATACCACCATTTTTACCACGCACACTTTCTATATAACCAAGCTGACCCAACTGATGAATAATCTTGGTCAAATGACTTTTAGAAATGCCATAACTGTCGGCAATATCACTGATATTTGCAAGTAATGGCGGCTCTGGTCTCACTGCCAAGTAAATCAATGAGCGCAGCGCATAATCGCTATAATTGGTCAATCGCATTTATTTGCGCTCCTATTTTATATAAATCTTTCAAATATGTATCAGCTTAAATTTTAGCAATGTAACTCTATAAGTTTGAAAATGAGGGTCTTGAAAAGTCAGTGTCTCAAACAAACGGTATTTCAAACAAACAGTGTCTGGAAAACAAAGGTCTTAAAACCTTATAACATTTGCAAAATAATCTACTTAAAAACATCAACAATCAGTCGATAGACTTGGATAAATACCCTATTATTTTGGCGATAGCATTATAACGGCTCTACAGGCTCTAACCAAACAAACCATCAGGTCTAGGACGTGCCAGCATCGGCAAATAACTGATGCAAAATAGCACGAAGCAAGCAATCCACGCCCCTTGGGCAATCATGATCCATAATAGATAGTGACTCATATCGGCAAGCGGCAACAGCACGCGACTGACAAATGCCAATACCATCAGACCATACATAATATTCACCGTCTTGGGCGGCTGATGAATGCTGCGTCCCGTATGACCAAGCGATACCCGCGTCATCATCGCTACGGTCATCATACCAACGCCTGCAATGGCAAGCCCATGCATCGCAATACTATGAGTATAGCCCAACCATGGTTGCAGCGCATACAGCAGAAAACTCAAACACATGCCCAAAAATGCAACATATAATGACCAAAGCAATGGCTTTTGCCAGATACCGCGATGATACCAGCCTACCAAACGGACGATATTAACCACTGCTACGCCAAGCGCCGTAATAGTCAGCAGATACTGATTAGGATAAAACAAGTCACTGATAAAAAACGCTAAGAAAAACAATAAACTCGCAATATCCTGTACTTTACTATTGCGCAACTTGATGACTTCCGTCGTTCCAAGACTCAGACCACGTTCAATAAAGAATGGCACCACGCGGCGACCAATGGTCAGCACCAAACCGATAATTAAATAAAACCCTAGATAAATACCTATTTTAGTCATACTCATATCGGCATTGATAATACCCCAGTAGCAGATTCCATTGCCAACGGTCAATAATGCCAGTTTCGCTAAGATACCCATTTGCTTATACTGCTTGACCTGTAATACCGCTCGACATATCACAAATGCCATCGAAGCGATAAACAATAAGTCAAATACTGCGGCGATATATAACAACGATATACTGCTACCCGCAACCGTCATACCAAGCCCAAAACCTGCCCAGCTCAAACGTGCCAGCAGCCAACAGCCAAATATAGCCAGCAGCTTATAACCATGCGGCATCATTACCCCTGTCCACGTCTTCACTGCCGTGAGGAGAAATCCTGCAATGACCGCCAAGGCATAACCATAGACCATCTCATGACCGTGCCAATACAATGGGTTCAGTGCTTGTGCGTCAATATCTGTATGACCAGTAAATACAAAAGACCATAGCAGCATCGTTATCACGGCAAATAGCGCGGCAGCACTAAAAAATATTCGAAAGCTCAAATTCAGAATAGGATGCGGAGAGCTGGGCGGCTTGCTGGGTAAGTTGATCGATTGCATGGCAGTCTTCTTAGAAGCATGTGAATAAAGTTTAACCTAAAGATTCATTTTAGATGAATGTTATGAGTTATACAATAGTGATAATTTTATAACTCATTATAACGGTTTGCTATTAGCATAAAAAATAACCGCTAATAAGACTATTAAGCGGTTTAGAACGTGCTATTTAGTATTGGTGCTCTAAAATCCATAAACTGCTTTAACTTACATGACCGCCTTGCCATTTATCAATGAACTCACCATTGGGATCGTATTGCTGGGTTTGCTTGCAAAGATTAAATTGCCGACATCCTCTTGGATCAGCGCCTACGCCCGCTAGATATTGCCAATTCCCCCAATTACTCGCGACATCATAATCGATAAGATGCTGCTCAAAATAGGTTGCACCGTAACGCCAGTCTAAACCCAGCTCATGAATAAAGCAGCTAGCAACGATTTGTCTGCCACGATTGGACATATACCCTGTTTGCTTTAGCTGATTCATGCAGGCATTGACGATAGGATATGGCGTGCTGCCATTCTGCCATTGCTGCAAACGCTGATCGTCAAAATGAGTAGCTGGTAATTCATGACCAATGCCCTTAAACAAAAATAGATTGCTACCATGTTCAATCGCATACCAATAAAAATACTCGCGCCACAGCAGCTCAAACCATATCCAATACGTTGACTCATTGGCGATAATCTCACGCTCATAATGACGTAAGCGATTCAATAGTATTTTCACAGACAAGCAACCATTTGCCAGCCAAGGCGAGAATTTAGTGGAATGCGTCCAGTCATCCAGTGCATTACGTGTGGTTTTATAAGTGCGCGGCGCAGCAGAATCGAAATAGTGAGTTAAATGAATCATTGCATTTGTTTCACCACCTTTAAAACTAAGCGCTTGCTCATCAGATGGTTGTGTTTTAAAAAGGTATTTACTATGCGCTATCAACGCATCAGGCATTGGCGGTAGCGACTTTGGCGTAGGAAAAACAGCCACCTCTTCGTCAGCATTCAATAAATCATGGCTTGCTTCAACCTTTTTGCGAAACTGGGTAAAGCTTTTGGGCAGGTCTTGTGTCGGTAAATCAGCAAATAGCGTATGGGTTGATTGCCTGTGCCATATTATCTGTGGATATTTGCTCTGCAAGGCAGCATAGCCTTTATTTTGATTATAATCTGCCGTGTGGCTGACACAGATATCGGTGACTTGTTGCTGCTCAATGAGCTGGCATAACTGAGTAAAGGCGTTTAAGGCAGACTCCACCTTATCTTGTGACAACTGACTCTTTGATGAATAGCTTGGCGACAGATACAGCAATCGATTACCAAGGCGCTGAAGCGATCGATCCAAATCAGCCAAGCTCTCAGACAAGAACTGCTGACGAGCAGCGCCCATCTCATTAAAGTGGTAAGCTTGACGGCTCTCTTTCGGTTCAATGCAATCAGCCAAAAAACCAGCATAGATAAGCATCAGGTTGCCTTGATTACTTTTAGTCAATGTCGCCGCTTTGACTAACGTTTCATTGTCCTCTATGCGCAAATCGTTATGAAATAAGACCAATACCGCTTTTTTGACTGACTTATTTGATGCATTGTCTAATTGGTGATTTGACATGCTCTCGATTCCCAAGTAGTTAAACGTGCTCACTTGAAGCTGAGTCTAAACTTTGACTTCCTCCCCGCCCTCAAAGGAGGGGGATTCCTACTAAAGACGGCCA